>JAGLQA010000247.1 GCA_023137075.1 Candidatus Aminicenantota bacterium | reverse complement strand
ATCGATTACCTTTTTATTGAAAATGTGGGTAACCTGGTATGCCCCTCAACCTATGATTTGGGCGAAAATTTAAAGATCGCCGTCCTGAGCCTCCCGGAAGGGGATGAAAAGGTGAGGAAGTACCCGGCACTTTTCCTGAGAGCAGGGGCGGTAATTATTAACAAGATTGATCTACTTGAATACCTGGATTACGATATCGAGCGGGTAAAGGCGGATTGCCTGGCCCACAATCCGAAAGTCAAAATATTTGAAACCTCTGCGAAAACCGGGGCCGGCCTGGATGAATGGCTGGCGTTCCTGAAAGAGCAGAAAAAGAACTAATAAATGGGGTTATTTGTTGACTTCGATGGTGCCGGTTTCGCTTACTGAGCCGGTTTTTAAAACAACCGTGTATTTACCGGGCGAGACAAAGGGATTCCGCATCCTGCCTCTGCGGGCTTTTTTCTCTGATTTTTTTTGTAAATCCCAGGCAACCAGGTTTAAGCCGGCATCTCCGTTGGCCTGGATCTCCTTTACAATCTTACCGGAATTGTCTTTTATAATCAGCTTAACCTTTTGGGCATCTTTCAAATAGTAAAAAATATCGGCTGTTTGGGTCCTGCCCCAACGCCACCATCCCCATTGCGGCAGTTTAGCCGGTTCCGTATCGAATAGATGGACTTTTTTTGCCAGCACTTCGGCGGTCAACTTTTGGATATGGCTCATATCGATGGCCCACATGCCGCGGCCGTGAGTGGCGGCCACCAGGATACTGTCACGGGGATGAATGACCATGTCTTGCACATAGGTCGTGGGCAGGTTTTTGGGCAGGGCACACCAGTGCTTACCGCCGCTTATCGTGACATAGGCCCCGAAATCGGTGCCCACATACAGGACGTCTTTGTTTTTCGGATCCTCCCTGATGACGTTTACCGGGCCGCAGGGAATGTTGGCGGATATATCCTGCCAGGTTTCGCCGAAATCCGTGGATTTCCACAAATAGGCGGCAAAATCATCGTCCCGCTTGCCGTTCTGAGACATGTATACCGTTCCTAAATCAAAAGCTGAAGCTGCTAACCGGGATACCCATTTTTCGTGGGGGAGTCCTTTGATGATTTCTTTCCAGGTTGCGCCGCCATCTTTGGTCACATGTACCCTGCCGTCATCGGTTCCGGCATAAATTAAACCAAACTTTAAGGGTGATTCGGAGATGGCAAAAATTGTCTGAAAGGGTATGTCGCCCGATTTTTTCGGGTCGTTATAGGTCAGGTCGGGGCTGATCTGTTCCCAGGAATCTCCCCGGTCCATGGAGCGGTACAAAATATTCATACCGTGGTAGATAATCCGGGGATTGTGGGGAGAAATAATAAAAGGGGCAACCCACTGGCCGCGCAGTTTCGGTTCGCCCTTGCCGGGTTTGGGCATGATATTTTTACTTTTCCCGGCGCCCAGGTCTGTCCGGGAGATGATGCCGTAGAACCCGGCGGAGTAGACGATATTGGAATCCGTAGGATCGATGGCGTGGCTGCTGCCTTCACCGCCCGGTGCACTTTCCCATTTCACTGCCGGGATATTGCTGCGCCCCCTGCTGAGATCGACTACTCCCCGGTAGCTGCCGTGATCCTGGATCGAGCCGTAAACATGAAAGGGCGTATCCATGTCATGCATGACATTGAAAAATTGTACTAAGGGAAGATTATCATAGAAGGTTCGCCAGTTTTTACCGCCATCGTATGTGATGGCTACACCGCCGTCGTTCACATTGACTAAGTAATCGGAATTTTCGGGATCTATCCACAATCCATGGTGGTCGCCGTGCATACCGGGTAAGCGACGGAACGTCTTCCCCCCATCTTCCGAAACATTCAATGCGAGTCCCATGACATAAATCTTGTTTTCATCGTTGGGATCGACGCGCATTTGACCGAATACCCAACCGTAAGTGGCGGAAAGACCCCGCATGTAATCGTTATTTTGACTGACCTGTTTCCAGTTTGCACCGCCGTTATCACTGCGAAAGACAGCAGCACCTTTGATCATGCCACCTTTAGGCCGGCCGTAGGAGTCGGTTTCGTTTTCGTCAAATTCACCAAACACTTCGTAATTATCTACAAAGGCATAGAGTACATTGGGTTTTGTCAGGCAAAGATCGATACCGATCCTGCCGCGGTACTTTGCCGGCGGCAAGCCGTTGTTGATGGGATTCCAGGTTTTACCGGCGTCGGTGGTTTTATAAATCCCGCTGCCGCTGTAATCGGCTTCATTCCGCGGATCATTCCATTTATTCCGTATTCTCTGCCAGGTGGAGGCATATAGGGTGTTGCTATCCGAGGGGTCCATGACCAGGTCATTGGCCGCTGTTTTCTCATCGATGTATAAGACTTTGTCCCAGGT
>JAGLQA010000246.1 GCA_023137075.1 Candidatus Aminicenantota bacterium | reverse complement strand
CATTGTATTTCAAAAAAAAGGAATGTCAATTGGACTAAAGTTCTATTCCGGGTATTAGACACAAAATAAAAAAATAGAACTAAAGTATTATATATTATTCTCCCGGTTGTATATAAAACAGCCCCTTCTACCTCAGCAATTTCCGGTACTTGCCGGGAGTGGTTCCGAAAAACTTTCTAAAAATATGAATTAAATAACCGGTTGTGCAAAATCCCATTCGTTTTGCTAACTCCATAACTGTTACTTCCTGATCTTCCCTCAAGATGGCAGCCGTCCGAAAGACTTTCATTCGTACTAAGTACGCCCCTAAAGAGAACTTTTTATCTTTTAGGAATTGCCGCGACAGGTATGATGGATTCAGGTTAAAAGCTTTTGCGATATTTTTTACTGTAAGATCGGCTAACTCTTCATCGCTGCGCATCAATATATACTCAACAACCATATCTGAAATATTGTCTTTTTTCATTTCTTTTGGTGAAAGATTCCCATACCCGGTTGATGAAACTGAAACGGATATAAAACCACATAAAAAAAATCATTATCCTTGAATTTATGCTGCATTAGAGTTTATTATATCACGAACCAGGTATAGTTATCAACATCCTTTTCGATTTTTTCCGGACAAACGTATTTCCGGGTAATTTCTTTATGGCCTTTTTTAAATTGAAAATCTTAAAATTTAAAAATTAATATTGCAATTAATAGTTTTCTATACTAAAATAATCAATATGCGCAATAATCCTGATAAAAACTACCAATCGTCAACTTTATTTTTTGTTTTTTTCCATTTGGACAAAAAGGAGAGTTTAAAATGACAACAGAAACCCTCGGCGATAGACTTCGAATCATTCGTAAATTTTTAGGTCTAAACCAGGAAGTGATTTCCCAAAAACTGCAAATTACAAACCAGACACTATCCCGCTACGAAAAAAACGTCCGTTTCCCGGATTCTTTATTTCTCCGGAGATTCGGAATACTGTTTAACGTAAATGCGAACTGGCTCCTCTATGGGATAGGCGATATGTTTATCGAAGACACCGACCGGTCTCCCGACTCAAAACAAGATAAATTAAAAAAATTACGATACTTTCTGGCAAAAATAGAAGAACTCTTAATCGAAACAAAAGAGGAATCATGAAATTAATGTCCGGAACAACTTTAGTCAGGTCTCAATTCTATTTGACATTTGATTTAAATATTCGACTCCAGGATCATAAAAATCGCTCCATTCCGGTTCCACTCCGGCCTTCCAGCACCTGTGCTTATAAAATCTCAAGAAAGCAATTTTTGCCCCTTTCAGGCTTTTATAGGATTGGTCCGTTAACAATTCACATTTGTGAATAACAAGCAGACGGTAATAATCGCCGTCGCTGATTATGAGAGCATGCTCGATAAAATACTTGTATGAATTTTTTAAGACAGATATTTTTTCTACTTTTTTCACCATGTGTTTGCCACAACATATGTTTTATAATAAAATAACCAACATGATATATGATAATAAAAATTCATACACATGTCAACATTATACTAAGAGTTATTCCAATCGGTTAAATTTCAGATAGGTATTTTATTAATGACTGAAAAAATCATTGGCGATCGGCTCAGAGAAATCCGAAAAACGCTGCATCTAAACCAGGAAGTTGTGGCTCAACGGCTCCACATTAGCATCCAGACTCTTTCCCGTTATGAAAACAATTCCCGTTTCCCGGACTCTCTTTTTCTCCAGGAGTTTGGCAGGGCCTACCATATAAATGCCAACTGACTGCTCTATGGGAAGGGAGATATATTTCTTCAGGATTCCGAAATTCTCGACCTGATGCAGGATAAACAACAGAAACTAAAATACTTATTTGGGAAAATTGAAGAAATATTTCCGAAATTAAACAAATGATTCTAAACCCCGGCACGCAGATGATGTCTGTTTTACTTCAAAATATTTTCAATCCGCTCATCTCCGGGAACAATCATCCGTTCGCTTACCTTGGCGGTAAAATATAAATTACTCGATAAATACAAAATAGAAACTTTCGCTTTTTTCAACTCCTGCAGGTTTCCCAACAACTTGTTGGTATAGGTTTGCGGCATGCCTCTCTCAATTTCATTAATAATGTAAACCCGGCTCTTTTTTAACCCGGCTGCCCGGAATAAAATATCCCCTTTTTCGATATCACTGAGATCGTTAAATTTCTTCTTGAGGATTTTTTTCATATCCGATTTTTTCTTTATTTCTTCAGAACCTTCACCGGATACCTGGAGTATTTTCCTGCAAAATGAAAAAAAATCTCCAACCTTAATATCCCCGGGGATATTTTCCTGGTGGCATAGATAGATAAAATCCAGTTTTACGCTGCTTCCCCGGATTTCGTCCCCATCGATTTCAACCTTACCCGAAAAAAAATCTTTATCCCTGCCTGAAAAGAAACTGAATATGAGGTCTCTAATTTGCTGCGATGACGTCACACAAACCGTACATTTCCCTTTTTCCAATTTTATTTGCAATTCATCAAGCCTGACATTTTTTTTCTTTTCCGAAAAAAAGAGGCTATTTTTAAACCTGGAATAAGAGACAAATAACAAAAGGATAAGATACAAACCGTTCAGCAGCAACCCGGTCGAGAAAGAATGGGGAAGACTACTGTCAGCATAAAAAATATTCTCATCTCCTTTGATAAAGGACTCTACGGTCGAGAAATTTGAATAATACACTTTATTCAAATAAAACCTGACAAATTGTTCTTTCAGTTTTTGAGCATTTTCGTAAAAATCGATAAAATCATTATAACCGCGGCTGCTCACTTCACTGCATGAGGATAAGTAAAAGGTAGATGGAAAAATAAGCGACAACTTCTGAAAGAGATTTGAGTTATCGCGCATGTCATTTCCCATTTTCTTCTCAATGGCCCGGATCGTTTTAAATTCAACATTCCAGTAACTCTCCACAAGTTCCCTGACCTGCTCTGAGTTCCGTGTTGAATGTTTGAATCGCCCCTCTTTATCGATGGCTCGCTTCTCAAATTTCATCAGCGCTTTCAATTTTTCGAGTTCGAGATGAAAATCCGACATAATATTGTCAGCCTTTTTATAAACGATTGATTCAACGGTTCCGGGAATAAAAAACACGAATACGAACCAGAAAGAAATAATAGTAATTAAAGCAACCGCTTTTGATTTAAAGCTTCCGATTATAGTGCCTGAAATAAAAAAGAACAGGAGCATCAAAAATAAAACGAGTAAATACAACCACAGGTGTGAATATTCATTCTTAGATAGGGTAATGTTATTGAACTTCAATACCAGGAGCGCGCTGCCCGTATTAAACAGGAAAAAGAGAAGAATCAGGATGATGCGTGAGATAAAAACCGAAAAAAAAACGATTTTGTGATTTAAGAGGGAAGATAGAAATTTGAGATATTCTTTACTACGAAAGGATTCATAACCGAAATAAAGAGCGAAAAGGCTTCCCAGCAGCAATAAAACACCCGAGAAATCCTTAAATCCTCCGGCCTTTCTATCATACAAGGTTTTCCCCTTACAGGAATTGTATATTCGCAAAACTTCTCCCGAATCAATATTTGCGGTGAGTTCCGAGAATACACCTGAATTGTCAAACATAATACTCAAGGGTGAAGGGATAAACAACAGTCTTAATCCGTATTTACCGTACTGGTTATAGTTAATGTACTGCTTCACTTTTAATTGTTCGATCTTTTGAAATTTCTCCTTATTCTCATTTATACTCGAGTAGCGATTTGCGCCGCTGTTGACAAGATAGAGAGAAAGAAGAAGAAAAAGCAGAAGCACGATTACATTTTTCTTCGTGAGGAATCTCTTCAGCTCCAGGATAAAAAAACATCCAAATGGTCTCATGGTTTTAACTATCCGTCATTATTTTATTGAATATCATAGCAGTATATTGTCCGAAAATCAAGGTCCTGGAAAATAAACTATTCAAATCCCACAATCCGGATATTTTCGGGAATCGAGTCTCGTTTATCTCTATTCTAATTTCATCACAACAAACCAGAATCTCTTCCACATTGGCAAGTATTTGGCTGTACAGTCCCCTGATATCGGCTTTTCTTAAATAAGCGCTCACCTCTTTGAAAATAGAAGGATTCAGGGAATGGTTCTCCAGGAAAGCCGCATAATCGAATCCTCTCAACTTTTTCATAACATTTTTATTATAGGGCGTTATCTCCGCCTTTCCTATTAAACCGGCATAGGCATCCCTCGAATTTTCCAGCCTCGAAACACAGGAATCAAACAGGGCTGCCAGTTCAGTGTAATCGATATCATCCATTTCCGCTCTCTCGATTTTACTTAAGAGAACCAGAAAATCCGAATAGGATTTTAAAAAGTTTTCGGCGCTTTCAATAATATTTGTTTTAATCTCCGGCGCCGCTTCCCTACTTCCTGAAGTGGTGAAGATCGAATCCGAATAATTTGCCATAATATAGGCCTTCGCGTTCACAAAAAAAACCATCAAGGCAAAAAATCCCAAAATAATTCCGGAAAATAAATCTTTTTTTTGTTTAATCATTTTTTCTCCTTTTAATTGTTTCAGATTTTCATTCATCACTATTTTCATACAATCATGTATTATATACATTCTCTACTGAGCTGTCAATGTTATCGCCGCATTTTTTTAGCATTTCTCCTTATATTAATGCATTTTGCGATTTTATTCAAACCTTAACGACACATCGTTTCATTCCTTAAAAAACCTCCGAAATTTTATATTCAGCCTATTTTAATGTTTTTTTATTCAACCA
Organism: Candidatus Aminicenantota bacterium; assembly: GCA_023137075.1. Lineage (GTDB taxonomy): Bacteria > Acidobacteriota > Aminicenantia > UBA2199 > UBA2199 > JAGLQA01. Next base: position 4,366 of record JAGLQA010000246.1, on the reverse strand, counting down.
GTATTCTGAATGAATGAAAAGATAAAAGCAATACATCCAATGATGTATTTTTCATTCCGGAAAAAAATCCGGAAAAATAAAACTTAAGGATTACTTTTCACTACATGCACTGGAGGTAAAAGGTTGCTCTATATGCATCAAATCAGCAATACCAGGATTTTGAACATCCTCACAGCGGTGACCTATGTGAAATTTCTCTTCTTGCACTTTGTCAGATGCGCAAAAATCATGTATAATAAAGAATTCCAAAGGAGGCAATATGACCTTGAAAAAAACAAGAATGACTCTCTTTTTTACTATAATTTTTACTTCTTTTTTCTGGACCGGAATCCTGAACGCCGGACAATATATCCATCATGATCTGAAAGTGGAACTAAAACCGGGAAGCCGATTTATAAAAGTTGAAGATGTTATCACCATCCCGAAAAAACTGTACCGGGAACACATCCATTTCCTGCTTCACGGCGATTTAAAAATTGTGTCTTCACCGGCAGACATCAACTTGAAAAGCGAGCAAGATCAGTTGAAAGCCGAGTTTTTTGGGATCAACAACGCAAGCTTCAAAATTCAGAAGAGAATACCGCTGGGCCACTACTCCTTCCAGGTCCCTAAAAAACCGGGTGAGGATTTCACCTTTTCTCTTGTTTATGAAGGCAAGATTCATCACGCGGTAAAAAAGATGGGGGAGGAGTACGCCAGGGGATTCAGCGAAACCCCCGGTATCATTGACGAACAGGGCGTTTATCTCTCCGGTTCCACCTTCTGGGTGCCCTGGTTCAACGATAATGTGGTCACCTTTAAGATGGATGTATCCCTGCCCCCCGGCTGGCACAGCGTATCCCAGGGCGCCCGAACCCTTTATCAAGACGAAGACGGATTTAAATACACAGTGTGGAACTCTCCCGAACCCATGGACGAGATATACTTAGTCGGCGCCCGCTTCGAGGAGTATATTTTAAAAGTGGGAACCGTCGATGTTATGGCCTTCCTGAGAACGACAGATGAGAGCCTGGCAAACAAATACTTGGAAACTACCGGCCAATATTTAGAGATGTATGAAAAATTGATCGGCCCCTACCCCTATTCCAAGTTTGCCCTGGTGGAGAATTTCTGGGAAACCGGTTACGGCATGCCCTCTTTTACCCTTTTAGGGTCGAAAATTATCCGCTTCCCCTTCATACTCCACTCCTCTTATCCCCACGAACTGCTCCACAATTGGTGGGGAAACTCGGTATTTGTGGATTATGATTCGGGAAACTGGTGCGAAGGACTGACCGTATACCTGGCCGACCACCTTATCAAGGAGCAGCGCGGCCAGGGAACAGCCTATCGCAAAACCTCTCTCCAGGGGTACACCGATTACGCTGCCGGGAAAGAAGAGGAATTCCCCCTAACCCGGTTCAAGGCCAGGTACGATGCCCTCTCGTCAGCCATCGGTTACGGGAAATCGATGATGCTTTTCCATATGCTGCGCCTGCAGGTGGGAGACCGGTTGTTTATCGAGGCGGTCCGGGACTTTTATAAAGAAAATAAGTTCAGACGGGCCACTTTCGCAGATGTCGGAAAATCCTTTGAGAAAGTAACAGGCAGTGATTTTTACGAATTTTTCGACCAATGGGTCACGCGTACCGGCGCGCCGGAAATCCGCCTTTCTCGCGCTCAGGTCAGTGAAAAAGAGGGCAAATATCTGCTCAACTTTACCCTCAACCAGGTCCAGGACCAGGCCGCTTATACCCTGACCATTCCGGCAGCCATCTACCTGCAGGGCAATAAAGAAGCGGTTATAAAAAGAATACGACTCAGCAAAAAAGAACAGGAATTTACCCTCACCTTCGCGTCAGCTCCGCTTCGCATCGATATAGACCCGGAATTCGATATATTCAGGAAACTTCACCGGGATGAGACATCCCCTACCCTTTCAAAGGTTTTCGGTGCGCAAAAAGTATTAATTTTACTACCCTCAAAGGCGGCCGCGGATTTCTTAAAGGGCTACCGGGAATTGGCTCAAACCTGGAGCACGGACAGCAGCGGCAAGATCGAAATCAAAATGGACAACGACTTAAAGGAGTTACCGGGTGACCGGTCGGTATGGCTCTTCGGCCGGGAGAATATCCACAAGAAGGTTGTGGCCGAAGGTATCGCCGCCTACGATGCCGAAATCACGGTGGACTCTTTTAAAACAGCCAAACAGAAAGCTACCTTTACACAAAACAGCATAGTGGTTTCCGCCAAGAACCCGGCAAATCCCAAAGAAGTAGTGGTACTGCTCTCCACCGACACCATCGATGCACTGCCGGGCTTGGGCAGGAAACTGCCACATTACGGCAAATACAGCTACCTGGGATTTTCGGGAGATGAACCTGCCAATCATTTAAAAGGGGAATGGCAGATAAAAAATTCACCCATGACCGCCCTTCTCTCTGAAGGAGGTGCCGGTCAGTCAAAACCGAAACGAAAATCCTTAGCCACCCTGGCCCCCCTCTTTTCCGAAGCCAACATGATGGAGCACATCCGTTACTTAGCCTCCGAGGAGTTGGAAGGCCGGGGAACCGGTTCCAAAGGGATTATAAAAGCCGCAGCCTATATTGCCAATATCTTCAGGAAACCGGGTTTAAAACCCGGCGGCGCCAATCATTCGTACTTCCAGACCTGGTATGCCGATGCCGGGAAAGAAAACAGCCGGGCCGAGATGCGTAATGTTATCGGCATCATCCCCGGAACGAACCCCGAATTTAACAAGCAATCAGTGGTGGTTTGCGCCCATTATGACCACTTAGGATTGGGCTGGCCCGTGGTACACCGAGGTGACAAAGGCAAGATACATTTCGGCGCCGATGACAATGCCAGCGGTGTGGCGGTGCTCTTAGAATTGGCCGAAAGATTGGGAAAGAGTTTTAAGCCCGAACGGTCGATCGTTTTCATTGCCTTCACCGGTGAAGAAAGCGGGCTTTTAGGTTCAAAATACTATGTCGAAAACCTGGCTATAGAGAAATTGGAAAATATAATGGCAGTAGTTAATCTCGATACGGTAGGCCGGTTTGATGAAGAAAAAGGTAAACTTTTGATCATCGGCAGTTCTTCGGCCCGGGAGTGGCGTTTCATTTTTATGGGCATCGGTTACACTGTCGGCATCGAGACGGATCTCATTACCCAGGAATTGGACGCCAGTGACCAGGTCAGTTTTGTAAAAAAAGGAATCCCCGGGATTCAATTGTTTTCCGGTCCACATGCGGATTATCACCGTCCCACCGACACAGTGGATAAAATTATCCCGGCCGGGCTGGTCAAGGTGGCAGCCGTAGCCAGGGAAGCGGTGGTTTACCTAACCGGGCGTAAGGAACCGCTCACCTTCACCGGTTCAACCGCCAAAACGACAAAAGCCGTTACGCCCGCGGGAGCCGGCAGTCAGCGCCGGGCCGGAACCGGTTTAATGCCCGATTTTTCTTATAAAGGTAAAGGGGTAAAAATAGGCGCCCTTTCACCCGGTTCCCCGGCGGAGAAAGCCGGGTTAAAAAAGGGTGACATCATCATAAAATTAGGCACAACCCGGGTAGACGATCTCAGGCAGTATGCCTCTGCCCTGAAAGCGTACAATGCCGGAGACACCACTACTATCTCATACACCCGCGGAGGCACGGAACACACCTCCCGAATCACCCTGTCGGAAAGATAGGCCAGGCAAATTCAAAAAATAAAATTGCCTGAGTATAAAAGCTCTTATTGAAATTGAGTTGACAAAAAAAAAAATTCCAGCTATATTAAATTAGGCAATTTTTAAAATGAAATACACTCAATATTTTATTCATACGCAGCAGCGCGAAGATAGAAAACATATCAAAATAGAGTGGATTCAATATGTTTGTGAATATCCCGAAAAAGAAGAGAAACAAAACGATGGACGGATTAGAAGATGGGCTAAAATACAAGCAGCAGATAATAAGTACCTTCGTATCGTTTTATTAGAAGACAAAGAAACTATTCACAATGCTTTCTTTGATCGTTCTTTTAAGGAGGAATAATAATGGAAATAAAATATTTTCAAGATACAGATACATTGCTGGTTAATTTCACAAACGAGGAAATTGTCGAGACACGGGACCTGAATGAAAATGTTTTATTCGAACTCGGCAAAGATGGAAACCTGGTTAGCATGACCATCGAACATGCAAAAAAGCAAGCCAATATGGTTGATTTTTCCTATCAACAGGTTATGCAGCAAAAGGAGAATGTAATTCACCGATAGAAAAAATTCTGTAACAAGCAACCTTTTTAAAATTTTTGAGGCTTCCTTATTCACAATTTATCATCTCTGAGTCACTCAAGCATCGATTCTTTTTTTCTATCAAATTTTTGAATTTAAAAGTTG
>JAGLQA010000245.1 GCA_023137075.1 Candidatus Aminicenantota bacterium | reverse complement strand
AATGGCAGAACCGTCCATTGGAAGAGATTTATGCCATTGTATTTATGGATGCTATTTTTCTTAAGATGCGCAGTGAAGGTCATGTCCGAAGTATAGCGGTTTACAATATCATTGGGGTCAATTTGGAAGGCAAGAAAGACTGCCTGGGTTTATGGATTTGTGAGACCGAAACCTCGAAGTATTGGTTATCCGTATTGAATGAGCTTAAGAATCGTGGTCTTGAGGATGTACTTATTTTTTCGGTGGACAACCTTACCGGGATATCTGAAGCGATCCAGTCGGCATATCCCAAGGCGGAAATCCAGAAATGCGTTGTACACCAAATCCGAAACTCCCTTAAGCATGTTTCCTGGAAAGACCGAAAGGGCCTTGCCGGAGACCTTAAGTCCATTTATAAGGCGAATAGTGAGAAAGAGGGTTCTTCCGCTTTAGAGGATTTTGAGAAGAAATGGAAAAAGTATCCTCATGTTGCCGCTTCCTGGAAGAGAAATTGGGGTGAACTTTCCACTTTTTTTAAGTTCCCTGCTGAAATTAGAAAGATTATCTATACGACCAATCCCATCGAAAGTGTGAACCGCAGTATCAAGAAGGTCACCAAGAATAAGGTTGTTTTCCCTAATGAGGAGGCGGTTAACAAGGTTGTTTACCTGGCTTTACAGGAAGCTTCTAAAAAATGGACCACTCGACTTCGCGACTGGGCTATGATATATTCTCAATTGATGATCTTTTTTGAGGACCGGTTAAGTAAATATTTATGAGGTGCTATTTTGGAGTTTACACAGAAAACTTTACACTCTCCGGAAAATGGCAGGATTTCACGACAAAGTAAGCTGCGGAGACCTGATCCCTTATTTTTGTTTTATCAAATCTTTTTCAAGTGACCGCATATACTCGAAAAAACCCATACCTTTTTGTTTGGCTTCCCTTGAAAGTATCTTACGAGCAATATGTACCTGCTGTAAAGCGTCATCATAAGGAAATTCTTTCTCTACTTCTCTTTTTATCTTATCGACCTCTTTATTACCAATATACTTATATTCCATTTTATACCTCCTATAAAATTTCAGGTGGGGTGAATCTCTATATTTTTTTCAAGTCTCTTTTTATTGGCTCAAGAGAAAGGCGGCTTCTTTTCAGTTCTTTTTCAAGAACATGCTTATTCATCTGGTTGTCCTTGATATATCCTTCCTATCTCTTCCTTATTAAATCCTTTTTTACTCAGACCGGCAAAACAGATCTCTTTTATCAATTTATTATGTGAGATTGCTGCAGCAACCCTTTGTTCGGGCGATATATTCTTATACCGCATCGTTTCTTCATGCTTCAGTTGATCGATTGGTTTCGATTTTTTTCGCATAACACATCCTGATTAGTATAAAGGAAACCTTTTTATCCTGAATAATTATAGTATAAGTGCGAACTTATTTCAACGTAAAAACTCTAATTCATTTCTTATCTATTTATGTTAAAAACGTACAGGCTTCGGAGACCTGATCCCTTATTTTTGGGCTAACAAACGTCGGAACCCGGATTTTCAGGATTTGCGGATTACCGGGATGAATTATCATTTACTGATTTATTGTTTACTATTTACTGTCTAAGCGGTGGTGAAATATCCAGTAATTGTTATTGTTTTTCTGCGTATGTCCTACTTACTATTGGACGAAAATCTTGTTGTTTGCGAAGATTTTTTTTCTTGAAGCGAACCTCACCTGTTGGCATCCTGGGTTGCGGGTGCCACCC
>JAGLQA010000244.1 GCA_023137075.1 Candidatus Aminicenantota bacterium | reverse complement strand
GAGCGCTTTTATCCGCATATAACATTCAGTATCCCCATCGTCTCTAATGGGAGTTCTTCGAGATGGCGCGAAGCGTCTTCTATGGTTCCCCGCGCCGCGGGGGGGAGAAGAGAGGGGCGGGAGGGGATGGTCCCCTTTACCACTTGCCTCCTGCCCCTACTTCTCTGTATCACAAGGAGGAAGAAAGGATGGACAAAACAAATTTTACTCAAAGGCTAACTGCCTGTTTTTAACGACCACTTCCCCGGACTTGACTACCGTGTGAATGGGGTTGATACCGAGATGATAGGCCAGGTAACTATAACCGGGTATGTCCATGAGCAGCAAGTCCATTTTTTTACCGGGGAGGATAGATCCCACGATATCCTGGCGGTCTATGGCGTAGGCCGCGTTTATGGTGACGGTGTTGATCGCCTCTTCTATGGTCAGTCCCATCTGGTATATGCCGAGATGGAAAATAAACAATTGCGACGACACCATCGAACTGCCGGGATTAAAATCACTGCCTAAAGAAACGATGCCCCCCTGCTCGATGACTTCCCGGATCGGGGCATATTCCTTCATCTTCAGGAAAAATGAAACCCCGGGTAAAAACACACAGGCCGTATCGGACGCGGCAATGACCGCGATTTCTTCCCGGGTCATGGCGATCAAATGCTCGGCGGATACGGCTTTCTTTTCAACTGCCAGCAGGGCGGCGTTATTGGAGACAAATTCATCGGCGTGAATCTTGATTTTAAAGCCCTGCTCGATCAACTTATCGATATAATATTCCGCTTCTTCATAGGAAAAAACCCCTTTCTCACAAAAGATGTCGGCAAACTCGGCCAGGTTGCGTTCTTTGACTTCCGGGACCACCTGGTCGAGCAGGTAATCCAGGAATTCCCTATTCCTGCCCTGGTACTCTTCGGGGATTTCGTGGGCCCCCATGAAGGTGGATACGATATCTACGGGCTGAAAGGCGTTCACCGCCTTTATGACTTCCAATTGTTTCAACTCTGTCTGGGCGTCGAGGCCGTAACCGCTCTTGGCTTCTAAGGTGGTGGTTCCGGCCCGCAGGATGTGGGCCAATCTCTCTTCACACTGGCCGATCAGGTCATTGGCGCTTATCTCCCGGGTTTTCCTGACGGTGCCTTTTATACCGCCGCCTCGTTTCGCGATTTCTAAGTAACTGACGCCCTGGAGTTTTTCCCGGAATTCATCCTGCCGGGTTCCGGCAAAGGGCAGGTGGGTGTGGGGGTCCACGAAACCGGGAAAAACCACAAATTGCGATGCGTCGATCACCACCGCTTTTTCCGCTAATCGACAGGCGGCATTAAAATCCTCTTCAAAACCGATAAAAGTAATATACTCGCCGGTGGCGCCCAACCATACATTACGGGAAACCTTGATGGTGTTCAAATCCTTTCCCCTGACCACATGGTCATGGGCCGGGTTGACGAGTTCTTTTATATTCTTGACCAGTAAATCGATCTTAATCATTTCTTCTCCGTGAACCTGGGACGCTGGAAAGAGGGTACATCCAGAATATCATCCACGTTTTCGGGATCTTTGAGCAAACTGGGAGCCCTGGTTTCATTCAAGTAATCCCTCTCCATGTCCACCAAATTGGCCGGGGTGGTTTTTCGCTTAAAAAGATAACCGCTATCACTGGAGAAATTATCCCTGCTTACGGGCGCGGGAGTAGGGGTAGGCTGCAGGTAACCGCGTTTGATTTCGGTATTAACGGTAAGATTCTTCAAGTCCGGGCCGATCTTTTGGCCGGTGCTGCGACTTTTTTCCCCGCCTTTGAAACCGGTGGCAATCACAGTCACCCTTAGCACATCACCCATACCTTCATCATCGACGACGCCGAACTTGATCCTGGCGTCGGGGGCTACGTTGGATTTAATGATTTCCGCGATGATACCGATCTCTTTGAGGGTAAGATTGGAAGCGGCGGTGATATTGTAAAGCACACCGGTGGCGCCGGTGATGGAGAAATCATCTAATAGTGGGGAAGTCAGCGCTTTTCTGGTGGACTCTTCGGCCCGATTTTCTCCTTTTGCTTCACCGGTTCCCATCAGGGTCATGCCTTTCTCCAACATAGTTGCTTTTACATCGGCAAAATCCACATTCTGGTACCCGGGAAAATTGATGATATCGGAGATACCTTTGACTGCTTTTAATAAAATTTCATCTACTTTTTTATATGCGTCTTTATAGGAGATATCCACGTCTTCGAGTTCGAAGAGTTTCTGGTTGGGAATAACGATGATGGCATCGACACTCTCGACTAAATTCTTGATGCCTTCTTCGGCGACCTGCATCCGGGTGCTGCCTTCAAATTCAAAGGGTTTGGTTACGATGGCGACGGTGAGTATCCCCATGGAGGAGGCATGATTGGCAATGACCTGGGAGGCGCCGGTTCCGGTTCCCCCGCCCATGCCGGCAGTGATAAAGACCATGTTGGCGCCTTCCAGGAGTTCGATAATAGTCTCCGTATTCTCGAGGGCGGCTTGCATGCCCAATTCGGCGTTGGACCCGACGCCGAGCCCCCTGGTGATTTTATCTCCGATTTGCAGGGTTAGGGCCGGTTCTTTGATATTGGTGAGGTCCTGGACATCCGTGTTAATGGCGATAAACTCGACGCCCTTGAGCCCTTCCTCTATCATACGGTTTACCGCATTACCGCCGCCGCCGCCGACACCGATTACCTTTAATACGGCCCCGCCACTTTTTTTGTCCCGGGCATATGTTATTTTAATATCTTCCTGCACGTTTACCTCCTAAATGTTAAAATATCCTTTCAGTTTTTGAAAAAAAGTCTTCTCTTGATTCCTGATCATACCCTTGTCCTTCATATCCTTAAGACCGTATTTAATCAACCCTACGGACGTGGCAAATTCGGGGGTGTTGACTTTATCGATGAGTCCCCCGATACCGAAGAGCCGGCCGATACGAACCGGGGCCGAAAAAATTTCGTCGGCAATCTCTAACAGCCCGTCAAGAACCGCGGAACCGCCGGTTATAACGATCCCGGCATTGATTTTATTCTGCAGCCCCTCATCTTCGATCTTTTGCCTGGTCATTTCGAATATCTCTTCAGCCCGGGGTCTCAAAATATCGGCCAACAAAGAGGCGGAAATTAAGCGCTTTTTCTTACCGCCCATGCTGGGGATCTCGATATTCTGGTTTCTCAGGTTCGGGTCGGTGCCGCAGCCGTACTTCCGCTTGATGTTTTCGGCTTTGTCGATAGGAGTTCGCGTGCCGATGGCCAGGTCATTGGTAAAATTGTAACCCCCGGCCCCGATGGTGGCGGCAAAACCAAGGGCGCCTTTCTCGAAGACCGCCACATCGGTGGTTCCGCCCCCGATATCGATCAATGCCACTCCCAATTCTTTTTCATCCGGTGTTAATACGGATTCGGCCGTGGCGATATGGGACAAAACGGTTTTGACCACGTCGATTTTTGCCTTTTTCAGGCAGATTAACAGGTTTTTTACCGCAGCCCTGGCAGCCGTTACAATCAGGATATACACTTCGAGATTAGTGCCGATCATACCGATGGGATTTTTGATATCATCCTGGGAATCGACGATAAATTCCTGGGGCAGCACATGCAGTATGTCTTTGTCGTTGGGTAACATAATACTGCTGCCGTGGGTAACGGCCCGGTCCACGTCTTCTTTGGTAATCTCGTGATTCCGCCCGGTAATATTGATCGTTCCCTTGGCATTGATCGATTGGATGTGACTGCCGGAGATGTTGATATAGGCGGATTCCACTTCGACTCCCGCGGTCAGTTCGGCTTCTTTTACCGATTTTTTTATCTCCTCGATAGTGGTATGCATGTCCACAATAACCCCTTTGCGCATTCCGGTCGATTCGGCCACCCCATAGCCGATGACTTCGAGTTCTTCCCGTTCTTCGTCGATTTTTACTTCCCCGATTATGGTCGCGATTTTCTTGGTGCCGATATCTATTCCAACTAAATAATTGTTCTTCATTTTAACTATTTACCTCCTCATCATTTTCATACTCAAGGTAAAACCTATCATCGAACCTGAGGTCAACCTGCCTGACCCGGTACTTTCTTAACAGGGGCAAGCGTTTCAACTTCAAATAATAATTAATTTTATAAGCGAAATCACTCTCCCCGGGGTAAAAAATCTCCCTTAGGCCCTTTAGTTTTAAGGCAATGCCGTAGGGTTCTTTTACCCCTACATAATCGATCACATTCCTGAGCCTGTCCAACTCATCTAAGCAGGGCAGTATCTTTTTCCAATCATCCTGCCGGTCACTTTTTATTGTTACCAGGTTTTTTTGTCTTGCCGCGCCGGTGCACAGGACAACCCCTTCTTTGTCAACCAGATCATATTTACCGCCACCCTTCCTGCTTTTAAGAACCTGGAAAACCGGCTCTCTTAAAAAGAACCTGATTTCGATAGTGGAGGGGAGCTTCCGGCTTAAAGCCGCATCTTTTACCTCGCGCAGTGTTAACAACTCCTTTTTTAACTCGGTGATATTAAGGCTGAATATGTTTGTGCTGTACCTGGTTAATATTTTTTTTAATTCTTTCGTTTCCAACCCGGGGCTGTTGACCAATTTAAAGGACTTTACCTTAAATTTCTCCCAGGTCATAATAAATTCACCGGCCTGGTAAGCGGCAAACCCGGCAATGACGAATATAACCAGTATCAGGACGAGGTGAAAGCCTTTTAATTTGATGGACTTTATTTTCTTCTGTTTGCTTAACAAGCTGTTGTTATGCCGCCTGAAGAATTCGCTTTCGCCTTTTAACCCGATGCTCGATATTTCACTCATTCGTCACCTGCCTCCTTTACTGAGCGTTTCGGCAAACCGGTGAGCCGTCCTGGTCAGGTCCCCGGCAGTTAAAAATACCACCGCGTCTCCAGGTTTTATCTCTTTTGCCAGGTGCTCGATGATTCCCGAAAAGGTTTTAATATACATAACGTCCGTCGTTCCCCGGGATTTAATCTTTTCGTAAAGCTTTTGACTATTGATATCTTTTATCTCTGACTGGTTTGCCGAATAAATCTCCGACAGGATTAATTTATCCGCCGAGA
>JAGLQA010000243.1 GCA_023137075.1 Candidatus Aminicenantota bacterium | reverse complement strand
AACCGCCTTTCGGGAAGGGAAAAGTTTGCCAGGCCTTCTTTGATGGCTGAGTGAGCGATACCGATCTCCCGGCAAACGGTAATGGCTGCCAGCGCGTTGGATACATTGTGCGGCCCGCCTACGTTTAACTTCATCCGCACCGGCGTTTCCCCGGTAACGTTGAGATCAAAGTGGGCCTCAAAGGGGGATGTTCGGATATTTTCCGCCCAAATATGCGTGCCGGCTGAAACCCCGGGCGGCACTGCGCCGCTCAAACTGTAGGTCAACACCCGTTTATTAATAAAGGGCAGAAGAGACCGGGAACGTTCGCAGTCGACATTCAGGATTACAGAACCGTAGAAAGGCACCATATTGGCGAAGGTGACGAAGGCCTCTTTTAAATTTTCTATGGTTTTGTAATAGTCTAAATGATCATCTTCGATGTTGGTGATAACAGCCAGCGTGGGGAATAACTTGAGGAAACTGCCGTCCGACTCATCGGCTTCCGCCACTAAGTAATCCGATTTCCCCAACCTGGCGCCACTTTCCCCGGTTTTTAATTTTCCGCCAACCACATAGGTGGGGTCCTTGCCCGCACTGTCTAAGATAGCCGCGATCATCGAGGTAGTGGAGGTTTTACCGTGGGTGCCGGCAACGGCGATGGAAAACTTCAGTCTCATCAATTCGGCCAGCATTTCTGCCCGGGGAATCACCGGGATTCCCATCTGCAGCGCCGCTTTGACCTCCACATTATCTTGCTTTACGGCGCTGGAATATACCAGGGTTTCAACATCTGCCACATTCTCCGCGCGGTGTCCTAAGACGACGTCGATACCGATCGCTTTTAACCGTTTTACCATGCCGCTTTCCGCCGTATCGGAACCGGACACAATGTATCCCATATTGAACAAAACCTCGGCGATACCGGACATCCCGGACCCGCCGATGCCGACAAAATGAATCTTTTTAACCCTGCTGTATTCAATCATTGACAAATACCATCCTTCTGTGCCTGGAAACATTGACGATAATCCCGGCAATAATCAGGCTCGACAAGAGCGAACTGCCGCCATTGGAAATAAAGGGGAGAGGTATGCCCTTGGTGGGGAACAGGCCTAAGGCAACGGAGAAATGGATCATGGCCTGGAGAACGACCAGGAAGGTCAATCCCATCACTAATAGGTAGGTTTGTTTGCTGCCGGAAAGTTTGGCGATATTCAAACCCCGCAGCAGAAAAACAAAAAAAAGGACGACCACCGTTAAGGCGCCGAAGAGCCCCAATTCTTCCCCGATTATCGAAAAAATAAAATCCGAATAAGCATAAGGCAGAAAGTATAACTTCTGGGTGGAATTTCCTAAACCCTGGCCGAAAAGCCCCCCGGAACCGATGGCATATATGGACTGAATGGTCTGGAAACCATAGGTGGCGAAATGTTCCTCCGGGTTTAAGAATGCCAGTATGCGTTTCATTTTTTCCGGGTTCATTTTAACGATCAGGTACAAAACCGGCCCCATGAATAGTGCGATAGAAAAGAAGAACCTGATTTTCAGGCCGGCGGCGAAGAGCATAAAAATCAGGATGATAAAAATGAGTAAAAAACTTCCCACATCCGGCTCTTTCAGGATTAAAATTTCTATGATAAAAAAGGGGATTAAATAAAGCAGTAACTTGCCGATATTATTCACATCGTCCAATTTTTTGCCCAATATATAGGCTAAGTACAATACGATCGCTATCTTGGAGAATTCGGAGGGTTGAACGGAAAAACCGAGCACCTTGATCCAGCGGTAACTATTATTGATTTTCCCGGCAAAAAAAACCAATATGAGTGTCACTATTGCGATAAAAACCACCACGAAAACCAACCTGTGATCCAAATAGATCGGGGATCGTAACAGGGCGATGAAGGCAAAAAGAATAAAGCCCACTGCCAGCCAGACTAAGTGTTTCTTGAGGAAGAAGAAGCTGTCGCCATATTTTTCCTTCGCCAGTATCATCGTTGAGCTGTAAATCATGATAAGCCCGAAGAAGGTGAGCAGCGCCGTAATGGAAATCAGAATTTTATCGACTTTTGAATCTTTAACCATGAGCCACCTTCTCTTTTAATAGGGAGCACTCCCGCTTAAAAACATCGCCGCGATGCTCAAAATTGTCAAACATATCAAAACTGGCACAGGCCGGAGCCAGCAGCACTACACCGCCCGTCTTCTTCAGATAGTTATACCCGAAGGCGGCGGCTTCGGAAAGATCTTTCACAAACACAAACTTCTCTTTCAGGTCTGCCAACTGCTCATAAATTGTTCCGGCTGCTTTGCCCAACAAGAGTACCTTACCGACTCTTTCCTTTACAGCGTCCTTTAATACTGAAAAATCACCTCCTTTATCTTTGCCCCCAAGGAGCAAAACCATATCGCAGTCGATGCTGTTAATCGACTTTAAAGCCGCATCCGGGTTGGTGGCCTTGGAGTCGTTTATAAACTCGACGGCGCCGATTTTCCCGGCCGGTTCCATGCGGTGGGCCAGGCCTTTAAATGAGGCGATACTCCTTTCAATACCGGGCGCCTCGACACCGCATAAGGCGGTGGCAGTGACCGCTGCCAGGAGATTCTCAAGGTTATGCAGGCCCCTCAAGGGATTGCCCCGGGTAGAGATACGTTTCTCACACCCTGCCAATTTCAAAACAATGTGATCCTTCTCTAAGAATGCTCCGGCGGTTATATTCGAGGATTTCCGGGAAAACCAGGTCTTTTGGGCCGGACCAAAACCGTCGGCATTTTCCCGCAGCAGCGGATCATCGTAATTCAAAACCATATAATCCGTCTCCACCTGGTTTTTAAAAATATTCCTTTTGGCGGAGAAATAGTTTGCCAGGCTCGAGTATCTGTCCATATGATCGGGTGTTACATTGAGCAGCATGGCGATATGAGACCTAAAATCGACAATTTCTTCCAACTGGAAGCTGGAAAGTTCCAACACCACGACGGAACCGGCGGTTATTCTACCGATTTCGGAAATCAACGGTGTGCCGATGTTGCCTGATAACAGGCTGTTTACGCCGTT
>JAGLQA010000242.1 GCA_023137075.1 Candidatus Aminicenantota bacterium | reverse complement strand
GCTTCAAAGAAACGGGACGCAAATTCGATTTCGGAAAGAATCTTACCCCCTTGCTGTCGAAGTTTCTCAAACCTGCTGCTTCGCCCGTCTATCCCCGGACTTAACAAAATGACCCCTGCCTGCTCAAGCCTGGCAAAACTTCCATTTCCAACGAGAAATTCTACCCCTTTCTCTTCGTAATACTGCTTTTTTTCATGGTCATTTATTGAAAAATCATCATAAAGAAGAACCTGGCCGTAGGTTTCCCGGCAAACAGGATTCTCCAATAAAAAATCGAGCAGGGCCCGGCCTGTTTTTCCAAAGCCCGCCACTGCAGCGACATTCCTGTTAATACGATTATTCACCGGCAAACTCCTTGATGGCTTCCTCTAAGCGGATGCCCCTGGATGCCTTAAATAAAATAATACTGCCCTTGCCCGCCGCTTCTCTTAAATAAATCCCGGCTTCTTTCGAATGGTTGAAGTTCCTTATGTTCAGGGCGGAGAATCCACTGCTTTCGGCTCCTTCCGCAATTTTCAAGGCCCGCTGCCCCACCGTTATCAGGGTATCAAAATTCAGCCGGGAGAAAAATTGACCGACTTCGGTGTGGAAGGATTCTTCATTTTCACCCAATTCCAACATGTCGCCTAAGATCGCTATTTTACGGCCTTCGTACTCCTTGTCGACCCAATCCAGGGTCTTTTTCACCGCCTCGGGATTGGAATTGTAAGATTCGTCTATAATTGTAAAATCTTCCGTTTTGCGGATTTCCCCCCTGCCGGACAGGGGTTTTACCTGGCGCAGGGCTTCCTGAACTTCGAAATTCTTCAGCCCCAAATGTTGAGCAACGATGATGGCGGCAAAGAGATTCTCAATATGAACCCGGTTCACGATATCGGTCACAAACTCCGCCTCGATACCGAAAAAATCAATCACCATGGTAGTTCGGTCTTTGTCCCTTATCACATCTTTCAGGATGATGTGGTTGGTCTTTTTTTCTTTACCGAAATAGATTTTCCTGCCCTTCTTCCGGGCCGTTTGCTTGAGAATGAGTTCCGAATCCCCGGTGATAAAGGCCGTTCCGTCCGAAGAGAGATAATTGAGAATCTCGGATTTACCGATGGCCACATTCTCAAGGCTTTTTAAAAATTCAAGGTGGGTGGGAAAAACATTTAGCAGCACCGCTGCGTCGGGTTTCAGTATCTGGGCCAGCAGATCGATTTCCCCGATACCGGGGTAACTCATGGCCAATTCAAAAACGGCCGCCTGTTCATCTCCATCCATTCGTAACAGCGAAAAGGGCATGCCGATCCAATTATTCCAGTTCATGTGGGAACGGCAAACCTTAAATTTCGAAGAGAGGAGTTGATAGATAAACTCCTTGGTGGTGGTTTTACCGGCACTGCCGGTTATTCCGATGTATTTTACAGCGGGATATTTACTGCGGACATAAACGGCCAGTTCATGCGCCGCTTTCAGGGTGTCGCCCACCCGGATGAGCGGGATTTTGATCCCGCCGGAATCAAAATCCCCGGCCACAACCGCGACTGTGCCTTTTATTTTCTTGTCCTGGAGCTGCTGTACAAAACGGTGCCCGTCATTCTGATCGGATTTTAAGGCAAAGAAGAGGGTATTATCTTCTTCGATTAAACGGGTATCGAAATGATAATAGGAAAGAATCATATCCTTATCACAGTTCAGGAGCTTACCGTCTACAACCCGGGCAATTTCTTTTATGGTTAATTCAGCCATTTTCAATCTCCTTGATCAACTTCCGCACCACTTCGTAGTCATCAAAATGAATGGTCCGGTCTCGAAATACCTGGTAGTCCTCGTGCCCTTTTCCGGCAACCACAACCAGATCCCCTTTTCGTGCCATTTCCAGCGCCTTCTTTATGGCTTTTTCCCGGTCTAACTCGACGATGTAGTCCTTAAAACCGGGGACAAACCCGGGCGTAATATCGCCGGCGATGTCAGCCGGGTCCTCGGCCCGGGGATTATCACTGGTGACTACCACAAAATCCGCGTGCCGGGAGGCCGCTTCTCCCATCCGGGGCCGCTTGGTTTTGTCCCGGGAACCTCCGGCGCCAAATACCACTATGATTCGCTTTCCCGCCGCTTCCCGCAGCGACTGCAGCAGGGCCGAAAGCGCCTGGTCGGTGTGGGCATAATCGATGAGTACATAAAAATCATTCCGGTATGCCACATCCAACCTGCCTCTAACCGCTTTGAAATCTTTAACGGCAGCAGCGATATCCGTAAACGAGATTCCCTGTACCAGGGAAGATGCCACGGCCGCCAGGATATTCGACAGGTTAATCCGGCCAATCAACGAACTCTCGATATTTATCTCACCTTGAGGGGTGTGCACCACTGCTTCGAGCCCATCCGGAGACAATTTATAATCCACGGGCCGGACATCGGCCTGGCCGGAGAA
>JAGLQA010000241.1 GCA_023137075.1 Candidatus Aminicenantota bacterium | reverse complement strand
TCATCGATATTTATGACGGCGGTTCCGCCTTTTCTCAGTTTCGTAAAAAGTATCATCTTGGACTCGAAATAATCGTCCATAGTACGATGAAAATCAAGATGGTCACCGGAAAAATTGGTGAACACCGCCTGGGAAAAACCGATATCTTCCAATCGATACAATTTGAGCGCCACCGACGACGCTTCTATGACTAAGTTGCGGCAGTCGGGCCGGCACACTCCGGATAAAAATTCGAATATATCACTGCTCTCAGGGGTGGTGAGCCCGGATTTTTCGACAAAACCGCCGCAGCTCATGCCTAAGGTGCCGATGGACGCCGTCGCGGCTTCCCGGCCAAAAATAGCCGCAATTAGAGACATGACCGTGGTTTTGCCGTTGGTGCCGGTTATTCCCACTGTCACCATCTTTTCCGTGGGATTATCGTATAGGACAGCGGCCATCCGGCTCAGGGCAACGCGGACATTGCGAACCCGGATCCAGGCCAGTTTCCCCGAATCCAAAAGGGGTCTGTATTTATCATCCGGAGCGCCCTCAGTAACCACCGAATCGGCGCCCCGCTTTATGGCCTCCGGCAGATAAGCGAGCCCATCTTCTTTGAATCCCTTAACCGCCGCGAAACAATTTTTGTCCGCTATTTTTCTCGAGTCATTACGAATGCCGGTAATCTTCCGCCGCAAATCCCCGGCAGCGGAGATCACATCCACATTTTTTAATAACTCGTTTAAATATTTCATGTTTTATTTTTCATATTCGTATCTCGTTCTTCTTGTCTAACTCCGGGAAGACATTCAGATATATCACCAATTTCTCGGCAATGGTTTTAAACAGCGGGGCCGCCACATCTCCACCATAATAGGCTCCCCTGGGTTCATCGATTACTACAAACATGGTGACCTTCGGATTATTCGCGGGGAAATAACCCCCGAAGGAGGAAACATAAAACCTCTCCTTGCCGGCTTTTCCCCTCATTTTTTTCGTGGTGCCGGTTTTTCCGGCAATCTCGATCCCCTCGATACCGGCCTTCTTGCCGGTGCCCGTTTTTACTACCCGGGTCATAATGGAAGTCATCCGCTCTACCGTAGCCGGAGATAAAATGCGTTTCTTAATGATTTTTTCACGCCTGTCTCCCTCGATATTTTTCAACACCCGCGGCGTTACTAAGTAACCGCCGGAGGCTATCACATTAAAGGCCCGGATCATCTGCAGAGGGGTGACCAGGATCTCATAACCATGGGCAAGAAATGCCACCGAAACACCACTCCAATTATTTAAAGATCGTAATATCCCCTTTTCTTCTCCGGGAAGATCAATCCCCATTTTCTCTCCGAAACCGAACCCCCTGATGCCCTGAAAATACCTCTTCCTGCCCAACCGTAACCCGATGCGGGCGGCCCCGATATTACTGGAGCGAATAATAATTTCCTCGAAGGTTAATAGCTCGGAAGGATGATCGTCATAAATCGTTTCATTCTTCACCCGGAATACGCCATTGTAACAATTAAAAACCTGCTGGGGATAACATACATTGTTTTCCAAAGCCGCCGCGGCCAGGACGATCTTAAAGGTAGAACCGGGATGGTAAAGAAACGAGACAGCCTGGTTCTTTTGCACCCAATTGGAGGTATCGCTAATCCGGTCCGGCTTGTAATCGGGATAACCGGCCATGGCCAGGATCGAGCCGTCAATGGAATCCATAACGATCACGCAGCCGCCTTTGGCTTTATATTGTTTTACGGCTCCCCGGAGCTCGCGCTCAACAAAAAACTGAACTGCGGAATCGATGGTCAGGTAAATATCCTTACCGGGAACGGGCCGGTTCAAGAACTTCTGGCTGAACTTCCGCTTCCGGGCATCGAGCAATACCTCCACTTTACTCCCCTTACCTTTAATCACGGAATCAAGCTCAAATTCGATGCCGCCTAATCCCTGTTCGTCAATACCGACTCCACCCAGAACATGAGAAGCGAGCGCCCCCTGCGGGTATTTCCGCTTATATTCTTCTAAAAAATTTAACTCCGATTTACTATCGGGATTTACTTCCACCGACTTCAATTTTTGATATTCGGAATCACTCAATTTCCTCTTAATCCAGATAAAACTTTTCCCCTCTTTGATCCTCTTTTTTATATCGACTAAGGCCCGCCAATTTTTATCCCGGTTTTCACGGAATCGAATCTTCTTCCGGATACCATCCAGGATTTTTAAGGACTCCTGCCTGTTCTTGTTACTCAAAAATGCCGATTTTGCCTTAATGGAAATAGCCAGGACCTCTCCTTGATTATCGTAAATCATCCCGCGCTTAGGGTGGAGGGAGAACGTTCTATTCCTCTGTTTCCTGACTTTAGCAATATTTTTACCGTAATTAAAAACCTGGGTTTTAACCAGGGTAACGCCAATCCCCAATACCCAGATCAGAAGAAAGACGACCAGTATAAAAACCCGGTTCCTTTCGCTCTTTGTGATCTTCATTCTATCCCTCAATCCTCGAATACTTTTATAAACTGGTCCGGTTCCGGGTATTGATAGCCCAATTCCTTAATCACTTTCTTCTCGACCCTCTCTAAGTTTAACAACCCGGCCTTCTTCGCTTTTAATTTATCGATCTCTTCTTTTAAAAGTTTCTCTTTTCCCAGCAAATCCTGCATTTCATAACCGAAGTCTATATTTTTCAGATTCAGGCTTAAGTAAGTGAAAACCAGGATAAAAAAAATAAATGCGACTAAAATAAAAACACCGGTCGAGGTTTTCTTTTTCTTCATGATGACCTGCCCGAATATTGATTCAAAAGCTGCGAGACTTTCTGCAATTTATCAGGACCGAATTCACCGGATACGGCTTTTTCCCTGAATAGTTCGTCGTTCCACATAACCATGTAGTCGATCTTGCCGATAATACGCACAGTTTCATGCAGTTTACCGGCATTTCTCAATTCCGGGGGAATTAGGATGCGACCGCGTGTATCCACTTCACTCTCATTCCCCCAGAAACCGGTTCTATCGATAAACTCTTCGATTTCAGGGGATCTGACCGGGATTTTTTCAATACTCTGCTCAATGCCTTCCCATACGATTAGCGGGTACATCAGGACATGGTCGCCGTTAAGAGAGGTAATATATATCTCCTTGCCATACTGCTCTTCGAGAATGGAGAGGTATCGCGCGGGGATCTTAACCCGTCCCCTGTCATCCAGTTTCAACTCGTAACTACCTCTAAATCGCTTCAAATGTCCCATTTTATCCCATTCCTTCCCACACATAATAATATATGTAAATATCAATTGTCAAGAAAAAAATGAAAAAAAATAAAAAAATTTTTTTTTTTAAGATTTTGCCCTTTTTAGTTGTTTTATTTTGGGTAATGGAATCTATCTCATACTTCTAAATGATACTATCAAACAATCATTAATGTACGTTTTTGTTATTTTCATAGTTACAAAACGAGGGGAACCGGAACATTTTTCAAAAAAAAATATTTTTTTTGAAAAAAGGACTTGACACGCTACATATAGTGTTTTAAAATTGTAATTCAACTAAATACAACCTAAATAGCAAAAAGGAGTAATTGCCGATGGAAAGTTTTAGCGAAAATGCAATGAAAATCTTAAAGGCCCGGTACTTTAAAAAGGACGGTAAAAGGTCACTGATCGAAAAAAAACCCTCTGCCCTCTTCAGACGAGTGGCAAAATATATTGCCCGGGCCGAACAAAATGAAAAAGACAAAAAATATTGGGAAGAGCAGTTTTTCAAAGCCATGATACAAAAGGATTTTATGCCCAATTCCCCCACCCTCACCGGGGCAGACAGGGGATTGTGCCTATCCGCCTGTTTTGTGCTCCCCATCGAAGACACGCTCGAAGATATTTTCGAAACAGTCAAAAATGCCGCATTAGTCCACAAAGAGGGCGGGGGCACCGGTTTCGATTTCTCACTGATAAGACCACAGGGCAGCTTTGTAAAAAAGACCCAGGGCATCGCCTCCGGACCCGTGTCTTTCCTGAAAGTTATCGACGCCGGAACCGAAGCGGTGAAACAGGGTGGAACCAGGCGTGGCGCCAATATGGGGGTTTTAAGGATAGACCACCCCGATATCAAAGAGTTTATCACCATGAAATTGGACGGCAGCAGCGCCCAGAATTTTAATATTTCCGTTGCCGTAACCGATAAATTTATCCAGGCGTTGAAGGATAACACCAACTATGATCTTATCGATCCCCGGAACGGCATAGCGTTGGATAAGGCGAACGCCCGGGAAATATTCGATATGATTGTGGATTCCGCCTGGAAAAACGGCGACCCGGGACTCATCCTGATCGATAATGTCAACCGGCTGAATCCAACCCGGATGCAAGGCCCCATCCGGGCAACCAATCCCTGCGGTGAACAACCCCTGCACGACTATGAATCCTGCAACTTAGGGTCCATCAATGTGGCCAATTTTTTTAAAGCGGATGGCGGTGATCAATTCGATTGGGATCTTTTTAGAGAGACCATCGTTATGGGTGTCCGCTTCCTCGATAATGTCATAGACATGAACCTCTATCCCCTGAAGCAGATCGGCCTGATGTCCAAGGCGAACAGACGGATCGGGTTGGGGATAATGGGATTTGCCGACCTGTTGATCATGATGAAGATCAAATACGATGCCGATGACGCGCGAGAGGTGGGAAGAAAGATTGCCGGGTTCTTGAAAAAAGAGGCGGTGAACGCGTCCATGAAACTGGCGGAAGAACGGAGCAATTTCCCCAATATCGAAAAATCGATCTACAAAGGGAAGAAGATGCGAAATGCCGCGGTGTTAACGATTGCGCCTACCGGCACCATTTCGCGAATCGCCGGATGTTCTTCGAGTATAGAACCGATCTTTGCCTTTGAAGTCATCTCCAAGATACTGGATGGTGAGATCAAAGATATCCACCCGCTCTACCGGGAATGGCAGAACAAACACCCGGACGAACCGCTGCCCGATTATTTTATCACTGCCGGGGAGGTAAAACCGGTAGATCACATCAAAATGCAAGAAATCTTCCAGGAGTGTGTTGACAGCGCGGTTTCCAAAACCATCAACTTCCCCAATGAAGCAACCCGGGAAGAGTTGGCCGACGCCTACCTGATGGCCTTTGACATGAATGTCAAGGGCATAACCGTGTACCGGGACGGCTGCCGGGCAGTCCAGGTGTTGAATAAAGCAGACGTAGCGCAGCCCCACCCCCTGAAAAGGCCCGACGCGCTTCCTTCAACCACCCATAAAATTACAACCGGCTTAGGAAATCTTTACATAACGGTCTCTTTTTTTAACGGGTCACCCTTCGAGGTGTTCTGCTCCATCGGAAAAAGCGGTTATTCCACCATGGCCGATGCCGAGGCAATCGGGCGGCTCACCTCCTTAGCGCTGCGCAGCGGTATCCCTGCGGAAGAAGTTGCCAGTCAGCTAAAAGGGATCGGTGGTGCCGAGCCCACTTTTCATAATGGAGCGTTGATTCAATCCATACCCGATGCCATTGCCCTGATCCTTGAGAAGTATGCCGGCGAGGTAAAGATCAACAAGCAGGATTTGAACACTATCGCCTGTCCACAATGTGGGGCGACGCTTCAGGATGAAAAATGCCCCGTATGCCCGAGTTGCGGCTGGACCCGCTGCACCGG
>JAGLQA010000240.1 GCA_023137075.1 Candidatus Aminicenantota bacterium | reverse complement strand
CTCCTGACGCGTGCGGTTCCGCCTGAGACGAGGTAAGAAATTCTCAAAAACCTGTTAAAAAAAAGGGAATGGTGCTTTACCATACAGGTTACATACGTATTTAGTTGAGTTGCCATCCCCGGTAAAGGAGAAGAATAAATGCCGATGTTGAATGTAAGAATTGACGAACGAACGGCCGAACGGTTAGAACGTCTGTCAACAAAAAACAGGCGTAAAAAAAGTTCATATATCAAAGAGATGCTGGAATTATATCTCGAAGATTTTGAGGATGGAATATCCGCCTTAGAACGGCTAAATGAAAAAAACGCAAAATACCTGAATTTAGATGAGGTAAAGGGAAAGATTCTTTAGATGCCTAAAATTAATTGTCAAAAAAACGCATTAAAAACAAATTAATAAAAGTGTTACGTGTCGATCTAAATAAGGAGTAAATCAATGGCAAAGCAAGAAACAATATTAAAAGTTTTGATAGCTTCACCAGGTGATGTAAAACCAGAACGGAATGCAATATTGGATATAATTGAAGAAATGAATATAATTTGGAGCAAAGCAAAAAATATTAGAATAGTGCCAATAACCTGGGAGAAGGATAGCTATCCAGATATCGGAGAATATCCTCAGGATGTAGTAAATAAACAATTACTACATGATTATGATTTTTTTATTGGTATATTATGGTCATGGTTTGGTACACCAACTAAAAAAGCTAGATCGGGTACAGAGGAAGAGTTTAACCAAGCATACGCTATCTATCAAAAAAAACCTAAGTCTATAAAGATTATGTTTTACTTCAAAAATAAACCTATCGCCCCTGATGATATAGAGCCTAAACAAATTGAATTAATTAAGAATTTCAAAGATAAAATAAAAGCAAAAAACCTTTATCAGGAGTTTCGTGATACAGAAGAGTTCAAAACACTGATCCGCCGTCATTTAGAACAGCATCTAATAGACTGGGGGATAACCTGGGGAATACCAATTGAAAATAAAGTAATATGCCAAGGAGACGTATCTGGCAAAGATTCAGAAAAACAGATTTATTTTAGTGAAGAAGACGGTTTCTTTGATATTTATGAAAAGAGTATGTCAGAAAGTCAAAAAATAAAATTGTCAGCACTCAAAATCAATGAAGCTCTTGCAGACTATGTTTCAACTCAAGAAAAGATTCACAATCGATCAAACAATACAGATCCGAAAAACAAAAATATAAAAGAATCTGTCAACCAGACGGCAAACAATATGGACAAACTTCGTAACGTGATCGAAAAAGAATTACCTTTACTGCAAGAAAGTTCTAAAATATACTTAGACGGTCTAAGACATGCTGCAATTTTTATTAATGAACTCAATGTCCCCAAAACAAAACCAATTGAACAATCATTAGGATTGATTTCAAATACAAAATCGAGCTTTAATTTCCTAATTCCAAAAATTGACTCTATTATCGAAGTATATAGCAAATATAGAAGATTAACAACAAAATTTAACAAATCAAAAAAAGAATTTCTTTCAACTTTTACTAAATTCAGAGACACCATGAAAAATATTGTTGATACATCAACGATTATTGAAGGCGATATGTTGAAACTGGTTTAACAAAACCAGTCATTAAAAGAACTTTTCTTTAGATCCAACCTCAATAAGCTAATTCAGAAATGAGATTATAGATGTCCTCCTTTACCTGGGTGAGTTCTTTTTTAATTAATCTCCATACTCTCATAACACTCACTCCAAAATAATGGTGAATCAACACATCCCTCAATCCAGCCATCTTCCTCCAGGGGATATGTGGATATCGTTCCCTAATGTCATCAGGTATCTGTTTAGCAGCTTCACCTATAATTTCAAATCGTCTTACTACAGCATCCTGAAGTTGAATATTACCGGCAAACTCATCCACATCTATGTCTTTCACATAATCTTCTATTAGATTTATACTTTCAAAAATATCATTTAGATAGACTTCTATTTCCCGTGCCATACAATTATAAAATATGAACTTGCCCTGCTAAAATTTTTTCCCTTATAGGTTCTTTGATCGTATCATATTCAACCAAATCAACTTTTCTTTCTACAGTGTCCTCCAATTCATTCTTTAGACCGATAAAGTCGAACAAACTCGACTCGTTTGATAACTCTACCAGTATATCGATATCACTATCCTTTTTGAAATTTCCCTGGGTAATAGAACCAAAAAAGGAGGCCTTTTTAACCTGATATTTCTTCAATATCGGTAATATTTTAGTTTTCATCTTTTGAATAATATTTTCTAAAGCCATTTTTTCCTCGGCATTATACTTTCGCTTATTTCAAGCAGATACTGATTATAAATCCTTTTGGAACTATTTGCAACTCAATTTCCGTTTAATATAAATCATTTTGTTTTCCGGGCTGCTTTGGGTAAAATATTAAGGCGGACTTCATTTTTATCCTGGTAATCCTTAAATCCTGTAAATCCCGGTTCAGACATATTTTATTTTTTTAAAAAAACTTGACAAATTGAAAAAAATTGTGTATCATGTGCTCTTAGCAATAGTTGCTGATAGCAATTAATGCTAAGCGAAACTAAATGCAAAGGAGTAAATAAAATGGCAGACGTAAAAAACATTGATGACAGTAACTTTGAACAGGTGATAGGAGAAGGCTTGACCATCGTAGATTTCTGGGCGCCCTGGTGCCAGCCCTGTCTGATCCAGGGGCCGATCCTCGAGAAGGTGGCGCAAAAAGTGGCTGACAAGGCGAAAGTATGCAAGCTCAACGTGGATGAAAACATGGCCACTCCCGGCAAATTCGGTATCACCGGAATACCCACCATGATTATTTTTAAAGACGGGGAGCCGGCCAAACAATTTGTGGGTGTCCAGGATGAAAACACATTGGTCCAGGCTGTCGAATCCCTGCATTAAGGAGGGCGGTAACATGATCAAAATATACTCTACACCGACATGTTCGTATTGCAATATCGCAAAAAAATACTTGCGGGATAAGGGCATCAAATTCACCGATTACAATGTAGCGGTGGATCGCAGGAGAGCCGAGGAGATGGTTCATAAATCACGGCAGCAAGGTGTGCCGGTCATCGATATAAACGGTAAAATCATCGTCGGGTTCGATAGGACAAGAATCGACCGGGCACTCAGCAGATCGATGTAAAAAGTTGTGCAGCAGCGGAGATAATCGATGGAAAAATTGATCGACATGATAGAGAAATTAAAATCCAGGTGTATTAAAAACGAATTGCTCATCATGGAAGAAGCCAAGCTTTCGCCTGCCGAATACAACGGCATCTCGGCTTTAGACCCGGAGGAGAGAGTGTGCGGCAATACTTTATCACTGAAAATGAATCTCTCTCCCTCCAGGGCCAGCCGGGTGATCGACAAATTGGTCAGGAACGGCTACTTAATAAGAGAGGGAGACGCATCGGACAGGAGACGCTGCACCATATCCCTGGCAGAGAAAGGTATCCTGGTAAAAAAAAAGATCGAGGAGATAAGGGAGGATTGCGAAAAAAGGGTGATAACCAACCTGACCGACCGGGAGATGAAATATTTCACCCGCAGCCTCAAAAAAATAAACGAAGTATTGTAACACTGATTTGATCATAATCGTCGCCTTTTCTCACGACTCTGACGGGAGATTCCGTAAGATCAAGCACAGTGGAACCCTGCGATTCCGGTAGCACACCGGCATCGATGAACAGGTCGATTTCCGGGAATTCGCTTTTGATGGCTTCCGGGTGCCGCAGCGGCGGAGAACCCGACCTGTTTACGGAAGTCGAAATCAACGGCATATTAAGATATTGCAGCAGTTCAATTAGTGGGGGAATTCCGGGAATCCGAATACCTATTTTATCACGGTTCTTCAACAAAATCTTGTTTATAGATTTCGCAGCTTTTAGAAGCACCGTAAATTTCCCGGGGAATATCTTTTCCGCCAGTTTTTCAAAATAAGGCGGTAGTCCGGCCGTTAATTTTTTAATCATTTCGAGACCGGCAACCGCAGCCGAATAGGGCATATCATCTCGCTGTTTTAAACAATCGATCTTTTCTAAAACCTTCGGAGAAAAAAAATTACCGCCGATGCCGTAAAGTGTATCGGTGGGATAAATGATTATTCCATCCCCCTCTAAGATATGCTTGATCCGTATCTTGTTTTCCCGGTCAAGGATTTTTTTAAAATCGATTATTTCCATAAGCATTACAAATGGGGTCGCGTCTCAACATTCGGCATTTACTTTTTTTTGAAATGTCGAATGTTGAGACGCGACCCCAGCGGCGATTAATTGATCCGGATTTTATAAGGCAGCAGCAGGGCAGGGAAAAAATTCTTATACATGCTCAACTCAGTTTTGATGTGGAGAAGCGGATTGGCGCCCCCGGCATCGATTAGCTGGCTAACCATATCCCACAAAGACTTCTTTTTAGGGTAAATCCGGATGCCCACACGCACCCCGGCCGGAATTTCGGCCAGCTTTTTCGCCTCGGCTATTGCATCCAATAACCCACCGGTTTGATCGACTAAGCGCAATTCTACAGCCGATTTCCCGGACCATACCCTGCCCCGGGAAACCTCCTCTACATCCTCGATGTTCATCTTCCGGCTCTTCGAAACCAGGGAAACGAAGGAGTCATAGATTCCCGTCATCAAGGTCATCAACTTCTTCCGTTCTTCTTTGGAGAAAGGCCGGGAATCCGAAAACCAATCCGCATACTTAGTCGTTTTAATTGTGGCTTTCTTCAGCCCTATTTTGTCATAAAAACCCTTAAAAATAAACTTCCCGCCTAAAACACCGATGGAACCGGTAATCGTCTGCGGCAGGGCCAGGATTTTTGACGATGACAGCGAGACCTGGTATCCCCCGGATGCGGCCACGTCGGACATGGAAATAACCAGGGGTTTTTTTTTAGTTAATAATTCCGCTTCCCGGCGGATTGCATCGGACGCAAAGGGCGAACCACCCGGGCTGTTAACCCGCAGGACAACTGCTTTTACCGCCGGGTCTTTTCTAACAGCCCGTAATTGCCTGGTCAGGGTATCGGACCCGAGGATACTACCGCCCAAAAGAGCCTGGCCGCCGCTGTAACCGCTGCGGATCTCCCCGGAAGCAAAAATTACCGCCACTTTATCCGGACCCGAATAGGGTAGGGGAGAGGTGGTTTCTTTATAAATATCAAAATCCACTACCCGGTATCCTTTGCCAAAATCCGCCAACAGTTCATCTTCATATACCAATTTATCGATTAACTTCAATTTTACATAGTTGTCGCAGGTAAAGGTAAAATCCGAAATCTCCCTTCTTACGGTCTCCCTGTTTATATTTCGATTTACCGCTATTTTCTCGATAATCACAGCAAAGATATCATCTAAAAGGGTTTGCAGCGCCTCTTCATGCGCGGGGGTCAATCCCTCCTCGGTAAACATGTTGGCAGCGGTTTTGTATTTTCCGATATGATAATACTCCGCCTCGATGCCTATCTTCGAAAAGGTTTTCTTTAAAAAAACGGCTTCGGCTGCCAGGCCGTTCAGCATCAAACTCACGCCCTTAAAGGCGTAAACCTTATCGGCAAAGGTGGCCAGGAAGTACTCCCGCAGTCCGCCGCCCTCGATGAACGCGACAACCTTTTTACCGCTTTTCCTGAAATCCTGTAATATTCGGCCGATATCTTCCACGCTGGCAAACCCGGTATGCAAATAGGATATTTTTACGATCATCCCTTTTATACGTTCATCATGTTTCGCTCTTTTTACGTGATACCACAAATCCCTGATACTATTTTTTTTAGAAAAGAAGGAGTCGTCACTATCTACGATTTCTCCTGCCAGGTTAATCTTGAGAACCGCGTTTTCCGCGATGAAAGGTTCCCGGGTAAATTGCATATAGACGTAGCCCACTGTCAGTGCTAAGAATATGATAATTAAAACGAGTACGAGAATGGCAATCAACACACCTTTTTTCATTTTAACTCCTGAATTATTCCAAACATGTATTATACTTGTTTTTTAAAAAAAGGTTTATAACATATTTTCCAACCGCCCTCAACCATCTAAAGACAGGCAGTCAGGCAAAGGGGTAAAAAAATCGATATTGAATTAAAATTTTTAAAAATTACCGATTTTAGACTTGACAGAATATAGAACTTAATTGTACATTCTTCTCTAAGGAAACCGTAACTCATGAAGGGCTTGCGAATAAAACAAATAATAAGAAAAGAAAAAGTAAATATCCTGGTGAACGGGAACCAATTACCCGCCTATGAAGGCGAAACCGTGCTGGCCGCACTCATCGCCTCCGGGTACAAATCGCTGAAAAGAAGTGCTTTTCTAAAGGGAAAACGGGGCGCCCTGTGTGGAATGGGTGTCTGCTTCGAATGCCTGGTTACCATCAACGGTATCCCCAACAAGAGGGCCTGCATGTGCCAGGTCGAGAATAAGATGGAGATCGCATTTGATGAGTAATAGGAAAAATAAATTCAATGTCGTCATCGTGGGCAGCGGCTTTGCCGGTATCGTCGCGGCAAATATACTTTCCGAGTCGAACCTGGATATCGTACTGATCGACGAAAACATCTACATCGGCGGCCAATTGCTGCGAAAAATTCCTGATAAATTAAGCGAATACCCCGTCTATCATCCGGATTATGTCAAAAAAATCGGCTTTAAATTCATCGAATGTTTGAAAACAAAAAAAGTGACGATTATCAACCGGGGCGTGGTTATCGGTATTTACCCGGAAAAGAAAATCCTGGTCGAAGTGGACGAAAAAGAGGTCATAACCGTCAACTTTGATGTTATATTATTTGCCACCGGTGCCAGGGAGAGATTTTTCCCCTTTAAAGGCTGGACACTACCGGGTGTTTATTCCACCGGCCTGGCCCAGGTCTTAATGAAAACCTCCGGGGTTTTACTCGCCGAAAAAATCCTGATTGGCGGTTCGGGGCTCTTTCTCTTTGCCGTGGCTTACGAAACGCTGCGGAACCGCGCCGGGGTAACAGCCATTCTTGAACAGACCGCCATGTTGGACAAGATGAAATTAATCAGCCAACTTTTCCACCAGTTCCCAAAGTTCGTTGAAGGCGCGAAATTTCTATCGAAAATTTTTCTCTCAGGTGTGCCGGTTAAATTCAGGCGGAAGATAGTCGAGGCCAGGGGAAAAGAATCACTGCAAGAGGTAGTGACGGCCCGGGTCAACAAATCGGGCAGTATCATTCCCGGGACTGAAAAAATCCATAAAACCGGGGCGCTGGCCGTGGGTTACGGTTTTACAGCCAATATCGAACTGCCCCAATTAGCGGAATGCAAGTTGGACTACTCTGACGCGAAAGGCGGCTGGGTCGTCAGGGTGAACGATGAAATGCTCACTACCAGAGAAGACATATTCGCGGGAGGTGAAATCACCGGTATAGGTGGCGCTCTGAAATCCATCAATGAAGGAAAAACAGCGGCCTTAGCGATCTTAAGAAGATTCGATAAAATCGCGGAGGATGACTATTTTCTTAGGTTGAAATCCTTGAGCCGGGAAAGAAAACACCACCTCAAGTTTGGCGAATATTTCAATTTACTCTACAAAATCCCGGAGAGTACGATCCTGGATATCCCCGACGAAACCATTGTATGCCGCTGCGAAGATGTCACCATGGCAGATATTAAGAAAGCCGTGCAAGCAGATTTTAATACGCCGGTCTCCTTAAAAACGGCGGTACGGACCGGGATGGGCAATTGCCAGGGCCGTATTTGCGGCCCCATTATCTATGATATCCTGAGCGCCTTAACGCAAAAATCCCCGCAGGAAGTGGGCCGGTTTTCCGTCAGGCCCCCGGTCAAGCCCGTATCCATTGCCTCCCTGTTGGGCTATCACGACAACCGCTAGGCAATAAAATAAAAATCCCATTAAATTTTTTCCGGGAGGCCGCAAGAGTACGCCCTACCGGATTCCGGATTTATTATTGACTTGATTATATTGTTATGATATAAATTATATCAATGCTAAACCGTCATATGTATTACATTTCTACACCTTCCACACTATGTCGATAAGGAGCTGACATGAGGATTGACAAACATCCTATTCTCGAGTTTGCCCGAGAAAAAAAGATTACCATTTACTATGAAGGCCAACCGGTTACAGCCTATGAGGGCGAGTCCATTACGGCCGCGCTCCATGCCGCCGGTATTACCACATTATCCGAAAGTTTTCGTTTCCATCGCCCCAGGGGATTATACTGCGCCATCGGGAAATGCGCGTCATGCATCATGGAAGTGGATGGCGTACCCAATATGCGCACCTGTATCATACCGGTGAAAGAGGGCATGAGAGTCAAACCGCAATCTAAGTCCGTTGTCTCACCGGAATCCTTTACCGGGTATCCCGAATTTAAAGAGACGCCGACCGTCGAAACCGATTTCGCCGTCGTAGGCGGGGGACCGGCCGGTCTTTCCGCCGCCCTGTATGCCGCCCGCTACGGCATCAAACCCTTAATCATAGAGGAAAATTTTCTTTTAGGCGGTCAATTAATCAAACAAACCCATAAATTTTTCGGCAGCCGTTCACATTATGCCGGGGTCAGGGGCATCGATATTGCCGGAATTTTGATCAAAGATGCCCGTAAAAAAGAAATTGAAACCTGGACATCCTCTTCCGTTATCGGGTATTACCCGGGAAATATTCTCGGAGTAGAGAGGCAGGGGAAATATGTGCGAGTCAAGGCAAAAACGATTTTAATCGCTACCGGCGCTTCGGAAAAAATGGTGCCCTTCATCGGGAACGACCTGCCCGGAGTGTACGGCGCCGGAGCGATCCAGACCCTGATGAATGTTTACGGCATAACCCCGGGGAAAAAAGTATTGATGGTGGGCGCGGGGAATATCGGTGCGATAGTCGCCTATCAACTGCTTCAGGCCGGTGTCGAAGTCGCCGCCGTCATCGAGGGACTGCCGAGAATCGGCGCTTACTTAGTCCATTCGGCGAAAATCAAACGCCTGGGAGTCCCGATATACACATCTCATACCATCTCACGCGTATTCGGCAGCAGCCGCGTGGAAGGCGCTGAAGTCGTAGAAGTCGATAAACAATGGCAGCCCATCGCCGGGACAGAAAAGAAATTCGACTGCGATACCGTGGGCCTGGCAGTCGGTCTGTCACCCTCGATCGAAATTTTATCCCAGGCCGGGGCAAGACAAACCTATATTCCCGAATTGGGTGGATATATCAACCCCCATAACGAAAATATGGAGACCTCGCTCCCCGGTGTTTTTATTGCCGGTGATATTTCCGGAATCGAGGAAGCCTCGTCCGCGATGATGGAAGGACGAATAGCCGGCTTGAGCGCAGCCGAAAAGGTCAGCGGCGGCAGCCCGGAGTTGATAGAAGAACGGGAAAAGAACCGGTTGGAACTAAAGGAATTAAGAGAAGGCCCCTTTGGTGAGAAAATCCGCATCGGTAATCAAAAACTGGAAGAGGAGGCAAGAAAAAATGGACTGCAGTAAGATGGATTGTATAAGAAAGGGTCATTTTTCTAACGATCAGATCGAATTCCCTTCAGAAGAACGAATGAAAAAAAGGGCGGCGGCCGTCATCGAATGCTGCCAGGAAATTCCCTGTAATCCCTGCATGGAATACTGCCCCGTTGGCGCCATAAAAGTGGCAGGCAACATAAACGCCGTGCCGACCATCGATTTTGAAAAATGCACCGGCTGCGGTATCTGTCTCGGCTTCTGCCCGGGCCTGGCCATTTTTATGGTCGATTTGTCGAAAAATCACGGGGTGGTTACTATTCCCTATGAAATCGAACCTCCCGACCAGGGCGAAATTGTCGACCTGCTCGACCGGGCCGGAAAGGTCGTGGGAGAGGGGGAAATCGAAAAGGTAAAAAAACTAAAACAACATGACCGCACCCTTTCCGTCTCATTGAAAATGGAAAAAGATCTCGTGAAAACCGTCAGGGGTTTCAGGAGGAAAAAATGAGTGATAACATACTGATTTGCAGATGCGAAGATATTACGGAAGAAATGGTGAAAGAAGCCCTCGATTCGGGAATCACCACCCTTGAAGAGATTAAACGTTTCCTCCGGGCCGGGATGGGACCCTGCCAGGGTAGGACATGTGGGCCTATCCTGCGGTCCATGCTGGCGCGAAAGTTAAATACAAGCCTGCAAAACATCGAAGAATGGAGAAAAAGGCCGCCGTTAAAACCGGTGACAGTCAGCGCCTTTATTCAAGTAGAAGGAGAGGAATCATGAAACACAATTATGATGTTGCGATTATCGGTGGAGGCATCATCGGGATGGGCACAGGCTGCTACCTGGCCCGAAAAGGAATTAAAATAGCGCTAATAGAACGAGAATATCTCGGCTCCGGGTCAACCGGGCGCTGCATCGGCGGCATCAGGCAGCAATTCTCCACCTCCACCTCCATACGGTTAATGAGGGAAAGCATCGAACTATTTTCTAAAATGGAAGAGGAGTTCGGTTTCCCGGTGGAGTTTCACCAGGGCGGCTACCTGCTGCTGGCCCACAGCGAAAAAATGGTGGATATTTTTAAAGCCAATATCGAAATACAGAAAAAAGAAAAGGTGAATGTCTCCTTATTAACACCCGGTGAAGCAAACAAAGTGGTGCCCCATCTGAACCTGGAGAATCTTCACGCTGCCGCTTACTGCCCGGACGACGGCCAGGCTTTTCCCTTCGCGGTTTT
This sequence comes from Candidatus Aminicenantota bacterium, assembly GCA_023137075.1. Lineage (GTDB taxonomy): Bacteria > Acidobacteriota > Aminicenantia > UBA2199 > UBA2199 > JAGLQA01. Next base: position 26,733 of record JAGLQA010000240.1, on the reverse strand, counting down.
AAAAGGCTATAAACAACAAATCGAAAGACATAAGGGCGCTTTATTCCTTCACAACAAAGTAGAGAAAATAGAAAAAACCAATCCTTTTGTTATCATGTTACAGGACGGCACCCGGATCGAGAGTGAAAAAGTTCTCCTGTGCGCCGGCCCCTGGACCGCGGAAATCGCTCAAACAATCGGGTTAGATTTGCCTTTATCCCCGGAACGGCACGAAGCCATTATCACGGAACGCATGCCGAAGTTTTTAGAACCCATGGTGGTCGACTACCGGGAGGACGGCTGTTATTTTAATCAATTCATCAGCGGTCAGATTTGCGGCTGCTATACCCCAATCCCCAATGTGCCCGGCATCAGGGATGACGCGTCCTTCGAATTTGTGCCCAATGTTGCCTGGCGCATGACCCGTCTTGTCCCGGCCATCAAGAATGCCTCCATATTGAGACATTGGGCCGGATGTTATACCATGACCCCGGATGGGAATCCCCTGGTGGGTGAATCGCCGGTCGACGGGTTATACGTGGCCTCCGGGATGAGCGGACACGGTTTTATGTTCGGGCCAGCCATTGCCAAACACCTGGCTCACTACATAATCCAGGGTGAGTGGGATACGGATTTCAGCGAATTTTCCATCAACCGCTCCTTCGAAAACCGCGAAAGTTTAAAATAGACTAATCCTCCAGGGAGTAAAAATCACCCTCTTATGAGAGAAACGCTTTTTCCGGGTCTTAGATTTGCCCTTTCAGTCTATTTAACCACCGGAACCGGGTATCCCCGGAGGTATAATAAAAATGGGGGGCGAACCTCCCTTGACTTTGTTCAACTCTTCAAGACTTAAGGTTTTCAGACTTAATTTTTCAATCATTTTGTCCATGTTTTATCTCCTGATTTTTTAATGTAATCTGATCCGGATGCATAAGGTGTCCCCCGACAAGAACTCGTTTATAAAACAGTTCCATCATCATAAGATCACATTCTACAATAGATTGTGATTAAAGTCAATGAAAATCCGGCAATTCTAATTTTGAAAAGTCAAAGTGAGCATATTCAAGAGTATTTCTATAGAAGGCGGATTTTTTTTATATAACCGGAATGTTCGAGCAGGTATCAGGTTTCGTTCAGGAAATCCTCGTTAGTGGGATATTTTTTTAGAAATTTCAGGAATAATTCCATCCCATCTTTGGGATTGAGATTTGCCAGGGCCCGGCGCAGCCGGGAAATCTGTTTATAATGATTGGCCGGGTAGAGCAGCTCCTCTTTTCGCGTACCGCTGGCATTAATATTGATCGCCGGAAAAATCCGGGCTTCCGCCAGGCTGCGGTCTAATATAATTTCACAATTACCGGTACCCTTAAATTCCTCGAATATCAATTGATCCATTCGTGAACCGGTATCCACCAATATGGTAGCGATAATGGTAACGGAACCGCCGTTCTCTATGTTGCGCGCCAGGCCGAAAAACCGGCGCGGAATTTCCAGCGCACCTGCCTGCAGTCCGCCGGACATGATGCGGCCTCTATTTTTCCGGGAACTTCGCCCCCCTAAGTTGAACGCCCTGGACATGCGAGTCAGGTTGTCAACCAGTACGACTACATTCTTACCGCACTCCAATTCGGCTACCACGTGGGCCATTACAAATTCGGTTAACTCGATGTGCTGGCGGATATCAAGGTCATTGGAACTGGCTAACACCTCTGCCTTCACCTTGCGGCGAAAATGGGTGACTTCTTCGGGACGTTCGTCAACCAGCAGCACGATGATCCTGGTCTCCGGATCAAAAGTATGAATGGCTTTGGCAATTTGTTCCAACAGGATGGTTTTTCCGGCACGGGGAGGCGAAACGATCAAACCTCGGGTCCCTTTGGCAATGGGAGCCACCAGGTCAACGATCCGCATGGCCGGTTCACCGTCTAGGGCCAGGTTGAAACGCCGGTCCGGTGGTAAGGCAGTCAACTGGGTATAGGCTCTGCGTTTTTTGAAAACCTCCGGTGAAAGCCCGCAGACGGTTTTTATACCCGCCAGCATAGGCCCCCCCCGGCCGTTCTTTATTGGGCCGGTAACGGCTGCCCCTTCCACCAATTTATACTTCTGCATAAGGAACTGGGGCACGAAGATACCGCTGTTGCCGTTATCGATAAACTTTTCCGGGTCTATCAGCAGGTGCTTCGCTTTCTTTTTATGTCTTTTCAGTACTCCACTTCCTTCCTTTGCGGACGGCATGGATTCCCTCCTTGCTCTAAAGCTTAATCGTCATTTTTTGTTAAAGGAATTAAAGGTTGTTCTTTTAATACCGGTGGTACTGTTTTTTTTTTGATATAGGATACTACTATAGTTTTAAATTCACTTTTTGTCAAGTTTTTTTTCAAAAAGGAAAAACAATCCGGCTGTAGGGGCTTGATTTATCAAGCCCCTTGTCCGATTATTCCTTCGAATTTTTTGTGCTTCTTGGAAAAGGCAATTCACTATACCGGGATGTATTTTAAATGAAATAGCCGATGGCCAGGAGCAGGTCGGTCAAAATTACGACCATGATATTCATGGCTAAGGCAGGGACCAGTTTCGGCGTATTGCTGTGAAACTTTACGATTTTAACCGCGGCCGCGCTCGCGATTGGCAGGGTTAGCAGGGCAAGCAGCACGGTAATTGGAATATTTAAAATAAAGGGCGCTGTCAGGATTAGAATATAAATGACAATCAGCACAGCTATATAAATGATGGCGCTCTTTTTCTTACCGAAACGGATGACTAAGTGATAACGCCCACCCTTCCTGTCCGCCTCCGCATCGGGGAACTCATTCAGGAAAAGAAGCAGAAAAGTCAAAAGCCCGGGCGGGATAGAGATAAACAGGATATCAATGTTCAATCGGCCGGTTAACGCCATATAAGAGCCCAGGATCACGAAGGTACCCAGGGTCAGACCGCTGAAGAATTCACCTAAGAGCCACCGGGCCAGGTGGGACGTATAAAAACGCACAGCCACTCCCCCGCAAATGATAAACACCAGAATAACCCAGGAACCGGCCACACAAAAATAGAGACCGATGAATCCCGCTAAAATCAGGGCCGTATAGGCCACACCGGTAACTTTTTTCGGGTTGGTCAACCCGGCCTGCATCATGCCGCTGCCGCCGCTGAAAGGGGTGGGTAGCGTATGTTCATCGATCTTTGTTTTATAATCGGATAACTCATTAAACAGGTTTACCGAAATATGGGCCAACACGACCCCGGTTATTAAAAGTACCGCATCGAACCAACGGGGATTATAACCATCCCGTCCCGCTGCGGCAATACCGATCAAAACCAGGACCACCGACAGTACCAGGAAGGGACCACGGATTTGCCGGAACCAGACAGTGATTTTACTTTGTTTTTTCATAATAACTCCTCAAATAAGGTGCTCGTAGAGTATTTTTACTCCGATAATTAATAACATAATACCGCCGATGGCTTCGGCCTTTCTCCCGACCACATTGCCGGCTTTTTTACCGATAAATACCCCGGCAATGGAAAACAGGGAACAGGTAATACCGATGACAATACCGGGAAACAACACCGGTTGATTCAACACCCCGAGACTCAAACCCACGGCCAGGGCATCGATACTGGTGGCAACAGCGAGGAGAACCAGGTTAAAACCACGAGACGGGTCTTTTTGTTTAAAGGAGACCTCTTCCTTTTTAGAAAAGGCCTCTCGTATCATTTTTAAACCGATGAAAACCAGCAGTCCGAAAGCGACCCAGTGGTCGTAATCTTTGATATAGCTCTCTAAGTAGGAGCCGAAAAAATAACCGGCAATGGGCATCATAAACTGGAAAAGACCGAAATGAAAAGAGAGTCGGAAATAGTGCCCGAAACCCGGTTTTTTTATGATCATACCCGCGGAGATGGATACGGAGAAGGCATCCATTGCCAGGGCGACTGCTGCGGTAAATATCTCTAATAAATCCATAAAGTGATGAAATTTCTAAAAATCGTTGACAACAGAGAAGTTCCGGGAAACATTTTTTCCCACCACAACTTCGGAATGGCAGGTTGGTTGATAATATACCGATTATTCTCTTATGTCAATAACCTCCCGGTCAAATATTCGGAACCGGTGTACAAAAAGGAAACAATGCTTTGAAGACGGAAAACTGTTGAACAATTCGGGCATTTATGATATAAAAGATGATGAAAAGTAAAAAATCTACACTCTCCCCTGTCATGGTTGGGATGAATCGTTTTATGAATTTGAGGAATTAGAACATGAAGAATAATTTTAGCCCAGAACACAATTACATCAATACAAAAAAAATTACCGGTTACGTCGAGAAAAAAGAAGCCACCCGGGAAACCTACTCCGATTTGGGATTTAAATGCGGCCATGAAATCCATCAACAGTTGAAAACCAAAAAGAAACTCTTCTGCCGCTGTCCGGCGGGGATTTACCATGACCCTGACGACTTCAATGCCGAAATTTTGCGCCACATGCGCCCGACCTTGAGCGAATTGGGTGAGTATGACGGCACCGCCTTGATGGAGTTTAAAACGAAGAAAAATATCACCTACCGCATCAACAACCAAACCGCCTGTACCTACGATATCGACGACACACCCCCTTTTCCACTCAATCGCGAAGCCCTCGATATTGCCATCGAAGTGGCCCTGCTCCTGAAAACCAACGTCGTGGGAGAACTGCATATTACCCGGAAGCAGTACTTAGACGGCAGTATCCCCACCGGTTTCCAGCGCACCGCCATCGTGGGAATCGAAGGCGAGATTCCCCTGAAAAACAAAAAAGTCCGTATCATTCAATTGAGTATAGAGGAAGAATCCTGCCGGGAAGTGTCGGATATCGGCCATGAGCGTATATATACCACAGACCGTTTGGGCATACCGCTGATCGAAACCGTAACCTATCCCGACTTGTTGACCCCGGATGAAGCGGCGGAAGCAGCCCACTACATCCGGTTTTTAACCCGCAGCACCGGCAAGGTGCAAACCGGTATCGGCGCCGCCCGAGAGGATGTGAATGTCAGTATCGATGGCGGAACACGGGTGGAGATCAAAGGCGTGGCCCATATCGCCCGGATACCCCTGTTGACTCATAACGAAGCCTTCCGCCAGAAAGCGCTGCTGGAGATAAAAAAAACCTTGAATGAACGTTTCCCGAACCCGGCAAAGTGGAAGATGACCCATAAACCGGTCTCCCCCAACCATATTATTGAAATACCTACGTTCATCGATAAGAAAAAGGCGAATCGATACCACTGGGTGGCAGTCAACCTGCCGGGATTCAAAGGAATCCTCTCATTCTTTACCCAGCCGGGAAAATCTTTTGCCAATGAATTGAGCGACCGGTTGAAAGTAATCGCCTGCATCGAGAAGCCCAATATGATCCATTCCGAGCCCTGGTACATGAATAAAAAAGGGAATACACCTGCGAACCTGCGGCAGGAAGAGGGATTCAACCAGGCACTCAACGGACACGGTGTGGATTTTGCCGCGGTGCGGAAACTATTTAAGAGCGGAGATAATGATGCCCAATTGATCTTATGGGGGCCGGAAGACGATATCGCCACCGCCATCGAAACGATTGAAGAACGCTGTAAATGGGCCTTTGAAGGCGTGCCCAATGAAACGCGCAAATCCATCGCGGACGGCACCACCATCTTTGAACGTGTGCTGCCCGGACCGAATCGCATGTACCCGGATACCGACTCACCTCCCATCCCTATCGAAGAAGACCACATCCAGGGCATCCGGAAAATTCTTCCCCGCGAGGTTTCGGACTGCATGAAACAAATGAAGAAATGGCAAATACCGGGGGATACCTTTTGCTACCTGTTAAAACGGAACCTGTTCCCCCTGGTTGAAAAAATTGTCGAAGACTTCAACCAATCGCCAAAATTTATCGGCAGCTTGATCGGCCATCATTTGAAATACATCGAAGGGCAGATCACACCTTCGTCTCCCTTCACTTACGACCGCATATATCACCTGGTCGATTTTATCATAAAAAAGAAACTGAAACGGGACATCCTGAAACAGATGCTGCCGGTTGTTTACCAATACCCGAATATGGATTTCGAGTCGGTACTGACTACCATCGAGTACAAACCAAAGTCCGAAGAAGACATTTTAGACAGTATCCCGGTATTAAAAGAAAAATTTAGCGATATCTCGAATTCCGAGAATGAATCGGCCATGATACGATGGGTAATGGGGCAATTACGCCCCCCGGCACTAGGAAATATGAGGCTGTCGGAACTTCATACTAAAGTGGCTGCCGGTAACGGAGGCAACGATGAGTGATATGTTCAAAGGCTACAAGGGAAAAGCGCTGGAGATATTGAAGAAATTTAAGGTGCGGGTCTGGAGTGAAGCGAAGATCGAAACCACCCGCGGCGAGTTTGAAGGGATTATCCTGCCCCGTTCGGAAAATGACGACGCTAAACACTTAGTATTAAAACTGGATACAGGGTACAACATCGGCATTGCCATCGATTCTATTATCGAAATGAAAGAATACGGCTACAAAGAAGCGAAATACAAAATCCCGGAAAAGGAGTTCCCCACCTCTCCGGAAAAGCCCAACATCAAGTTGTTCGGCACCGGGGGAACCATCGCTTCCCGCCTGGATTACCGCACCGGTGCGGTGATTCCCGCTTTTTCCCCGGGCGAGCTTTACGGCGCGGTCCCGGAACTGGCCGATATATGCAACTTATCCACGGAAAAACTCTTTGCTGTTTTCAGCGAGAACATGGGGCCGGAGCAGTATACCACCCTGGCCAAAGCCATCGGTAAAGAGATCGAGAAAGGGATTGACGGCATTGTTATCGGTCACGGCACGGATACCATGCATCACACCGCTGCCGCGCTTTCCTACATGGTGCAAAACTCACCGGTGCCCATCGTTATGGTCGGCTCCCAGCGTTCTTCCGACCGGCCTTCATCCGACGCCGCCCTGAACCTGATCCATTCCACCACCGCTGCCTCCCAGGCCGATATAGCGGAAGTTTTGGTTTGCATGTTCGGCCCGACCTCCGATGAGTACGCCCTGCTGCACCGCGGCACCCGGGTCAGGAAAATGCACTCTTCATACCGTTCCGCCTTTAGAACTATTGGAGATATTCCCCTGGCCATGGTCAAGCGGGATAAAATCACCCCCCTGCGCGAGGACTACAACCATCGCAGGAAAGACAAAAAAGTAGACATCTATCCCTATTTTGAAGAGCGGGTCACCATGGTCTACTATTATCCCAACATGAACCCGGACATTATCGACGCCGTAGTAGAGAAAGGTTACAAAGGAATTATAATCGCCGGCACCGGTCTCGGGCATGTAAACAAACCCCTCTACCCGGCCTTAGAAAGAGCCCGGCGAGCCGGGGTGGCGGTTTACATGACTGTGCAAACCCTGTGGGGTTTCGTACACATGAATGTATACGAAACGGGCCGTGACATGATGAGCAAGGGAGTCATTCCGGCGGAAAACATGCTGCCTGAAGTGGCCTATATCAAGTTAGGCTGGGCTTTAGGACAGACCGGCGATTTAGATAAGGTCAAAGAAATCATGCTGACTCCTATCGGCGGCGACATCACAGAGGGTGAGCCTTACAACGGTTACCTGGTTTACCAGGGCGGCATTCCGGAAGTCGAGGATTTTATCAAAAAATTCCACAAATAAAACGAATCTTTTTTTTAGAAACCGTGTAACATGCTCGCTGCCTTTGCTCCGTAAGTAAGATTCCTGAAAGTGTTTTTGGGGGAACGGATTCGCAGTCCATGTTTCACTTGCGCCCGGTTCGTTTCACTGAAATTTCAAACTCACTGAATTAACTCGCTAAAAAACACAATAAAACTATAGGCGTTGCTTCACGAAAAAAACATGATGAAATGGTTTCACACATTCTTGACATGACAGGCCAAAATATTTATAATTAACAAATGGACGAGAATATATTAATGATATATAAATATGGCGACGATGTTCTGAAACTAAAGGCCGAAGAGGTGAAGCACATCGATGAAGATATTATTAAACTTTTAGATAAAATGACGGCTACCATGTACAGCACGAATAACGGTATCGGGCTGGCAGCGCCGCAGGTGGGAAAATCCCTGCAGATGTCGGTAATCGATCTGACGATGGGTGCGAAAGCGGAAGAACGAATAGTACTTATCAACCCGGAGATTATCGAGTCGGATGGAGTGGAGACCGGCGAAGAGGGGTGCCTGTCACTGCCGGGAATCTCGGCCCAGGTAAAGCGGAAAACGAGGCTATTACTGCAATATTTCGACCTGGCTGGTAAGGAGCACCAACGGGAATTCCAGGGATTTATGGCGCGGGCGATCCAGCATGAGATAGATCATCTGCAAGGGGTATTGATCATCGACAGGGTATCGAGTTTAAGGAGACAAATGGTTAAAAAGGAGATTAAAAGGTTGAAGCGAGACGGCAAGTGGAATTAGGGATGGGCTCCAACGGTTCAGGGATATTCCGGTTAGTTAGAAAAAGAAAATGGATATCATAAGACCTGCTTTTTTTATATTGAAACATTATTACGAAAACCCGGAAAAAAACCTGCGATTGGTGTTGTCCAGGCATCTGGAAACAATGGACCGAAGAAGCAACCGGGGGATTACCCGTACCGTCTACGGAGTGGTTAGAAAAGAGCAGGTCATCCGACAGGTTATTGAACGCTGTTCCAAGAGAGTACCCGGTATGATCGAACCGGATGTACTGCTGCTTTTAAAAATCGGCATCTATCTATTGATCTTTTCCAATTCATACCCGGGACATGCCGTGGTAAACGAGATCGTTGATTTCAGCGGGAACAAAGCCAAAAAATTCTTGAATGCCAATTTGCGCACCATCATCCGGGAGCAGGAGAGTATTGAAATGATGGTAGAGAGCCTGCGGGAATTTCCCATTCGCTATTCTATCTCGGATTTACTTATCAAAAACCTCGCCGACCTGTCAACCGATTTGGAAGCGGATTTGCAGTACCTGAACCGGGAGCCCCTTTTCCACATCCGGGTGAATAGGAAACGTCTGGATTTTAATGAAGCCAAAAAGAAGCTCGGCCGGTTAATCGTAAATTTCCGGGAATTGGAGGCCTTTGATTCCTTCGAGGTGCACAGCCTGAACGAAGAAGTGAAGGGATTGTTAAACAAGCAATATTTTTATGTGCAGAATACCAGTTCCCAGTTCGTGTCTATCCTTGCCTCGGAATTTTGCCGGGAATCGGTTATCGACTGCTGCGCGGCTCCGGGCACGAAGAGTGTCACCTTATCGCTCTTACGGCCTGAATTGAAGATTGTTGCCAACGATTTGAAAATAGGCCGTGCCAGGGTAATGCAAACATTTCTCCGGGAATATGAAATAGGGGATATCCATCTGCTCGTTTCGGACGCAAGGAATTTAGGGACAGCGGAAAAATTCGATCTAATTATCGCAGATGCGCCCTGCACATCGGCCGGCACCTTGCGGAAAAACCCGGACCTGAAGCTTAAGATCGATGACCGGTCCGTGGAGAGAAACGCGAAAACCCAGGCCGAAATCCTCAGGGCCCTGGTTCCCCATATCAAAAAAAACGGCTTCCTGCTCTACTCGGTCTGCTCTTTTCTAAAAGGGGAGACGGAGGATGTGCTGGAAGGCGCCGCAGAGACAGCGGATTTCGAATCCTTTGACTTCTCATCTTTATTAAGCGAATATGGATTTTTTTACAGGGAAAGGAAATGGGGGGTTTACTTGCTGCCCAACCGCAAATTGAACAATGACCTCTTTTACCTCTCCCTTTTACAAAAAAAAGGTTAAAAATGATTTTAAAGAAAAACTACTGGATTTTATTGTGTGTTGTGATTGTGCCGGTGACCGCAGCGTTGTTTTTCTTGCAAAATTGCAAAAAAAATAGGGTCGAGCCCAATGTCGTTTTAATTGTGTTAGACACCCTGCGGGCGGACCATCTCCCCTTTTACGGGTATAAAAAAGAGACCGCCCCCTTTCTCACTAAAATCGCTTCCCAGAGTATCGTTTTCGACAATGCCTTTGCCGCGTCATCCTGGACGGCCCCGTCTACCGCTTCCATATTCACCTCCCTTTACCCCTTTCAGCACGGTGTAACGGCCGGCTATTTAGCCAGTAAATTTCACAGGACCAGGTTGAACCGCATACCGGCCAAAATCAAAACCATCACGGAAGTGCTCAAGGAAAAAGGCTATAAAACCTACGGCGCTGCCGATAACATCAATATCTGTGAAAAAATAGGTTTTACCCAGGGTTTCGACAGGTTCAAACGCTTTCCTTATGAAGATGAGTCGAAGATGAACCGTCACTTAGAGAAATGGTCGCTGGAAATGAAGGCCCAAAAGAAATACTTTTTATATATCCACTACAATGACTGCCACACGCCCTTACATAAGCGGCCCCCTTTCTACCGGGAACAGGCGGACCACCTGGCCGATCTTATTGCCCAATACGACAGCGAGATTCATCATGTGGACGCAAAAATAAAGGAGATGTACGAACTGTTCGGCTGGGAGGAAAACACCCTGTTGATCATCACGGCGGACCACGGTGAAGAGCTCAAAGAGCGGGGCAGATGGGGACACGGCAGCACATTGTATTCGGAAGTTATCCGCGTCCCTTTCCTTATTTATTTCCCCGGGAAAGAGCGGCGGCATAAGCGGATAAGGGAGAACGTCGGCAATATCGATATTTTACCCACGGTGAGGAACTATCTCGGGATTAAAAGCGGCGAAACCGAAGCGGGCGTTAACTTAATGCCCCTGATAAAAGGCAAAAATAACACCCCGGGCGACCGGTATATTTTTTCACACCTGTTAAAACAAAAACGAAAAGGGAAAAGCAAAAAAGTCATTCACCGGGCCACCATTTTTAAAGAATGGAAATCGATTTACCGGGAGCAATCCCGGGACAGTTATAAAAGAGAATTTTATAACCTGCTAACAGATCCCGGTGAGAAGGTGAATGCCTTTATGGAGAATAAAAGCCTGGCCAGCCGGTTGTTCATCAAGTTCATTTCCTTTGAAAAAAAATGTAAAAAATTCAAACAGGAAACGGAAGATGTGAAACTGGGTAAAAAGAAGATGGAAGAATTAAAAAGTCTCGGCTATGTAAAATGAAAAACCCGGCAGGTTATAACATGGAGATTAACCTGTTTTTATGCAGGTTCAGGTAAAAATTCAATTTTCCCAGGATAATGTCTTTTTCCGATAAAACAACCATGAAAAAGTCCGGTGTAAGAGAAAAAACGATTAACATGAAATCTTTAAAACTCAGTTTTACGAAATAATTTTGCGGCGCAATTTTAATTCCTTCAATTTTTGAAATGACATCGGCCAATTCAGCACCGGTAAAGTCCAGGTCAATTCCCTCGGCCACCGAGAAATACTTCTTCTCCAATTCGAGACCATCTTTTCCCCATACGCCAATCACCTTGATCTCCCTGTTTTTATCGTGGAATTTTGTAAATATCTCTTCAAACACGATTCTCTCCTTTTTTCTCAATTAAATTCAACAGCCGGGTTAGAGCCTGTATTTTTTTTCGGGTAATCCTTTTCCCGGATATTTGCTTAATTTTTACTAAATATCTCTCCTCTTTACGAGCCTGGTATAACTTCTCGTAAATGGTTAAGGCGTCATCGATAAGTCCTTGAGAAAGATAGAGTTCGGCAGCGCTTTCGGTCATAAATTCTCCTTCCTCTTGTTGATTCCCGCCATCCTCAACTTTCTCCCCGGGTGAGCCTGTCTCCCCTATCTCTATATGTTCCCGGTCTGTTTCCCCTATTGGTGGAATGTCGATCTCTTCCCTGTCCGCGGTTTCGGACGGTTGCGCCGGGGGTATCTCAAATTTTTCAACCTCGTCCACGGTAGTGAGCGGTTCCCGGGCCGGAATTTCGTATTCCACTCTTATATCATCCTGGCTGTCCTCAAGGGACGAGGGTATCTCAAATTCGCCCACCTCGTCCGCGGCCGGGCGCTGCGCCGGGATTTCATATTCAAATTCAGCTTCCTTTTCCCGGACAGCCGGCATGTCATCTTCCAATCCCGGCGGCGGGATTGGAGGGCCTTGTTCGACACCGGGCATTTGCGGCGCTTCCATTTCAACGATGGTATCCGCAGCAGCCTCAGAGTCTGCCGGTTCCGCTTCCCGGCCGGCAACTACCGCATCCTGCCCCGATTTTTCCCCTGCCTCCTCCGGTGGTTTTACCGCGGCCACTTCTTTTGTATACGCACCTGGTTTTTGCGCGGGCGCCTCCGGGATGGGGGGCGGTTGAACCGGTTCGCCCAGGGAAGGGATATCGAATCCCATTTCTAATTCTTCCTTTCCGGGTTGAATATCTACCGGGAGGGGCGGCGGTTCAGCAGGGGGCTGCCCCGGTTCATCTAAAGAGGGGATGTCAAACTCAATATCAATACCCGGTATTTCCGCTTCAGCCCGCGATTCTGCCGGAACCGGGGACTGACCGAATGACGGAGGCGCCGGTTCGTCCAGGGAAGGGATATCGAACTCAATATCCGGCTCTTTTTCCCCAGGCTGAAGATCCGCCGGCAAGGGGGGTGGGGCAGCGGCCGGTTGTTCCGGTGAACCGACGGATGAGGGAATGTCGAACACCACTTTTTTCGTATCGAAATCCGGTTTTTTTTCTAATATATCGAGTTCATCTTCGGGTTTTGTGGCTGCCGTAAAGGGGGTGGTATCGATTTCTGACCTCTTTTCCGGAGCTTCTTCCGCCGGAACTTCGGGCATAACGAACTCTTCCTGCCTGACTTTTTCTTTTTCCTTTGTATAGGTGATAAAATTCAGGGGTTTTTCTTCTTCTTCTTCTGCTGCTTCTACTTCGCCTGCCGGTGTGTCTTTCTTTGATTTCTCGATTTTCACCAACAGTGTCTTGGCCTGGTCGTTAAAGGGGTCCAAAAAGAGGATTTTATTAAAATATTCGGCTGCCTCATCGTTTTTTTCCAAATTGAACGTGACCTTGCCCAATTCTAAAAGCAGGTTAATATTATCGGGATAGGTAAACAACAAATCTTTCAGTACATTCTCCGCTTCTTCCACCTGCTTTGTTTCGCTAAGGACTTCGGCGTATAAAAATTTAACCGGGTATGAATCGGGGAAAGCCATGGCCGCTTCTTCTGCCGCGCTGAAGAATTCTTTATACTTCTTCTCCCTGCGCAGTTGTTCCAACCGGGCCAGTTGCTCCTTCTCAGATTTCAGGTTTTCCAATATACTGTACCTATTCCTGGATATAATTCACTTATAATTCTTGCTTGATGCTGATTGTTACCGAGCTGACGGCATTTTCAGGACTTATGGCCGTGATAACCACATCCCCGGTTCTAACGGCTCCTGTAATATTATCATCTATTTTTATATGTATATTCCTCGGAGATGTCGAGGTTAGACTTCCACTCCAGGGTCCCGTGTTTGTTAAACCGACTTCTATCCAACCCACGGAAGATGAGGCAATAAAGGTTGCCCGGAAAGTCGCATCGGGAGAGCAATATATATATAGCATCTCTGTAACATATCCTCCTCCTGAACCTGCAACAACTTCGATTTCTGTTCGACTGGACTGGATCTCCTGCTTAACCACTGCATAAAAATTTTGACCCGTGTAATCCGAATATATCGGGGCATCCTCGCTGCCTAAAGCGATAGTAGCGGGAATAAAGGTTGCTCCCTCTTTCGTCGGTGTAATGTCACCATACCATCCCAGCGTCGCGCCTCCATAAATTGTAAAGGTATATACCCCGGTACTTCCTGTTTTATATACAGCGCCGGTGGAAAGTTCGACGACAACATTTTTAACCTTTTTGTTAGAAAATTGGTCGATTATCGTACCGCTGATGATAATATAATTTTTTTCTTGAAAGGGGACAATGTTTACCGGCACCAATAACGAAATACTCGTGTCATTAGGATCCTGTTCGTTCACAAGTATTGCTCTTATATAATCCGTCGTGCTAATTCGCGGGGTGTAGGTTGGCGGAATGATATACTTCCAGGTCACGATGCCGGATGAATTGGTGTACTTTGAAACTGTGTTATTTACATTGTAACCGTCAAACCGGCCGTAAGCTCCCGGTTGAAGCACGATCTTTTCATTATTGGCGGGCGCATAGGGCTCCGGGGCATCGGGATCGTACCGGGTTGCTTTGATGGTGATAAGGGTATAATTCGGAGTCGGCATAGTAACCGTATCCGGGTTGGCCGAACCTGATAAGGTAATCGAGTGCCCGGTGGGGCCGATATTGTCGGGATCACCGGCATTATTCCGTTTACAGGTGGATGTATTTATCATTAAAAAAATGCTGACCAGAACCAGGGTCGCTAATTTATATTTTTTCATCTTAAACCTCCGTTTTAAAGTAATCATTACCACTCTTCTTCCTACTCCTCATCGGCGAAATCCGCGAACCAGACCGAAACGCTGCCGGTAACCGGGGCGATCCGTCTGCCGCCCACATCTTTGCCGTAAAAGGTGATTTTAGCTTCCATTTTTAATACTTCAAGGGCATACCTGAGGTTGAGGAGGGGGGGCTCTAATTTTGCCGTGTGCTGCACCAAAACAAAGGAAAAAGAGACTACCGAGTCAATATCGATGGACACATTCACATCCTGGGAAAACGCGTAGGGCACATCCTTGCCCTGCTCGCTCAGGCCGTCGCTGCGAGAATATTCAATTTGAATGCGGTCAATGATGATGGTTTGATAAAACGTGTTTGGCAACGCTCCCCCATACGGGTCCAACAACACGGCTCTTACCGTTGCTTCGGCACTGTCGTTAAAAATACCGCCTTTAATCACCACGTCGGAAAATATGGTGGTGGAACCCGCCGATCCCGTCAAATCGGTGCCGGTGATTATATCGACCATTAATTTTGAAGCGGAGGTGGTCGCATTCTCTAATTTGTTGCATGCTGAGAAGTTAACCAGCATCAGGATGAATCCTATAAAAAATAAAAATCTCATTTTTTTCATTTTTAACCTCCTATCTTACGATCCGCGGAGTTATAAATATTAAAGTCTCCCTGGATTGAGTGCTTTTTATCTTGCTTTTGAATAAATTTCCCAACAGCGGCAGCTTATACAACAGGGGAACCGAATTTTTAGTCGTACCGGTTTCAATCTTATACATCCCGCCGATAACAATGGTTTCCCCATTCTTTGCCTTTATCGTGGTCTCGGCGGATTGGGTTAAGAGGGCGGGGAATTTATCGACATAATTACCCCAATCGACGTTGTCGTTGGTGATATTTATTTCCATTGTTATGCTGTCGTCTGCCGTTATGGTGGGTTTAACGGTCAGGGACAATACAGCTTCCTTGTACTGTACCTGGATGGTGTTGTTCTGCAGTATCTGAATCGGGATACTGTACCCCTGCTTGATGGTTGCCTCTACATTATTCTGGGTGACAAAGCGAGGCGCCTGGATTATTCTACCTTTACCTTTTCTCTGCATCGCGGAAATCGCCATATCTAAGCGAAAGGTGTTTGAAACATTGCCCAGGGTAAAGGTGGCGGCTGAGGTGGCGCCGGGAGCGGGCAGGTTGACGGCATACCCGGCCAAGGGCCCTATAGCAGGCAGTATGCGCGAGTCCAATTGGTTGCCTAATGCCCCGATGGAGTTGGGGAACTTCATTGATGTCTGGTTGCCGTAGGCCGAATCCGCCATAAATCGATAGCCCCACTGGACACCGAGGTTTTTGGAGTAGTTAGAGTTGGTCTCGATAATCCTGGCTTCGATGGATACCTGGGGAGTAGCGGTATCCACGGCTGCTATTAACCCGTCTAATATGACAAAATTGTCGGGCACTTCGGTAATAATCAGGGTATTGCTTCTCTGATCCACCTCGATATTGCCGCGCGTTGTGAGCGACTTATCTAATATGCTTTTTACTTCCGAGGCTTTGGCATAACTCAGCACCCGTGTCCGGGTGTCAAGCTCGGCTTCCGACTCCCTCGATTCCTGCAATTGTCTTCTATCTTTGGATTCCTTGGTCAGCCGGCTAATGGTGGCTATCCGTATGACATTTCCTTCATGCTGCATGCCGAGCCCGTTCTGCCGTAAAAAGATATCCAATGCCTGGTCCCAGGGCACCTGGTTCAATTCAGCGGTAACTGTCCCGGAGATATTCGGGTCAAAGACCATGCTTATCCCGGTATCCCTGGCAAAGTGGATCAATAGGTTGACTAAGTCCTGGTCCTTTAAATGATAGGACCGTAAAGCGCCTTTCCATTCTTTTTTGCCGTCTCTAATGACCTTGTTTTGAAACAGGGAGCTCGCCTGGATGACGGCCTGGGGTGGATCCGACTCGAGATCCTGCGCCTGTCCTCCGGCCACGATAGATTTCTCTTCCGAAAAAAACTCACTCTTTTCTATGTCACTATTGGTAATTACGATCCTGGGTTTTACTTCTTCAACGGGATTCACCTTAATTTCCTGCCGGGTATTATCTTCATCCGGCGTGGTTTTAATAGCTTTTTTAAGAGGGATTTTCTTTTCTACTTCGGTTTTTTTCTCAGGTTCCTTTCTCTTTTGGGCAAGAGAATTGGCACTAAAAAATTCAACTTCCAGTACGTTTTTTTTCAAGGATACGCTGTAACTTTTTAAGTAAAACAGGTCAAACACGATCCTGAAAACACTGGACGTATTGCAATCGCCTCTAAGGCTTTTAACGTTCAAATGGTTGATCGCTCTTTTCAGTCTTCGGGAGCGGGTATTTTTCAGGTCGATTGCCAATCTTACCGGTGGATCATGAATCGGGATGACATTATAATTGACGGCATTGGCCAGCACGAATTCAACCCGGATCTTATCGGCATTTTTTTCGGTTATCCTGATATCCTTGATTGAATTCAGCCCGGCGCTGTCTATCCCTTTCCTGCTTACATTTACAGGAACCGGCTTCTGCCTGATAGGGGCGTATTGCGGTGCCGCCGCGGTTCTTTTTATATTGGGGAATTCAATATATAGTCCATTCCGGTTGGTAAATACCCGGTAATTGACTCTTTCTCTTAACGTGATTTCAACATCCGTAAAGTTATTCTTTGTGCTAAATGTGACGCTGTCGATAACCTGGGAGTCAAATTGGAAACTGTCTTTGCTAATATTGAACATCACATCTCCGATCCTCATAATCAGGCGCTTCGGATTACCTTCATCCGGGTAAAATACATCCGGTATCGAGATGATTTTATCGGTCACAAAGCGTAATTGCACAAAATCCGTTCCCTTCAGGTATTCAACATCTTCTATATTTACTCTATTAACTGCATATTGCGCAGAATTGGCCAGTATAAAAAAAACAAAAAACATTACAAAGGGTGACGCTTTTAGTTTCTTCATTTTGCTACCTCCTCTTCGGGGTTTAACCATTTAACCACCTTTCTCTCCTTTGTCCCACCCAGGGCAACGGTTAATATTTGTTTAAACACAATGGAGTTATCAGTGATTTCCACCACTTCTCCATCGTACACTTTATCTCCGACGGAAACATCATAGGGATGATTTTTCGGTCCCTTTAAAAAGGCCTTAAATTCACCGCTTCCCAGCCCCATGATGCCTTCAAGCGACAATTCACTAATGGTCAGCCCGGCAATTCCTTCTAAGGCTTCCCTGTTTAAGGGCTTATCTCTACCCGAGAGTAAATTTTTGAACGGGTCACGTCTGCCATCCGGTTTATAGACAAATACACCCGGGTCTAATTCTTGCTGAAGTTGTTCGTCAGAGGATACGGCTTTTTCTTCTACCTTTTTTTCTTTTTTATCGTTCTTAGCCCGGGCGTCCTGAGAATACCCGAAACATAAAGAGAAAATTAGAATAAAGATCAATATTTTCATCTTTTTCTCCCTCTCGATTTTTTCTTCGGAGCGGCTTTCTTCTCCTGGTAGGTGAAGGTCGACGCTTGAAAATTCGCTTTTATTGTGTAGTCGGACCCCTTTTTTCTGACAGGCTGGATCGTCAGGGACGTTACGTTAAATATCTTCTTTATCGTTGATAGCTTGTCAAAGAACATCCCTAAGTTGTGGTACGTCCCTTCAACTTCTATGGATAACTGGTGCTGGATATAAATTTCATGGGACCTTTCCACAGGCTTCGACCACCTTTGTATTTTCAGCCTCGACGCGGAAAGAATCGACTCGATTTTTTTAATAATACCGGCGATTTCATTCTGTTCCGGTAAAATTTCCTTTAACTTATTTAGCACAACTTCCCGCCGTTTTACCTCTTCTTGAAGCTGCGGCAATTTTCTCTCTTTTTGTTCGGCGGTTCGTATGATTCTATCAAGGTCATCAATCTGGACATCTAAATTGTTGACCCGGTCCTGGGTGCCTGAATACATCATAAAATAAAAAAGGCCGAAAGCAACGGCGCCGATAATCAAAAAAACAAGAAACTGACCATACCAGGGTAAACTTTGTAAATCCATTACAGCACCTCTTGTTTGATTAAATTTTCGGAAAATCTTATCGATAATTTAAAACTGAAGATTTCCGTTCCTACTATCACACGCCGGGTGGAACCGTTAAATTTTTCTCCGTAAAAAAAATTTGAGGCTTTCATATTATGAATAAAATCGGCAACCAGGTCATTCGTTGAAGCCTGGCCTTCTAAGTTTACGAGTTCACGGTTAAAGGTAAGCCGGGTCAGCCACACATTGTCGGGCAGTGACTGAGATATTTCATCCATCATGCGAACTGCAGCCTTTTGTTTATTTTTCAATTCCTGGATTATTTTGACCTTCTTATCCAGCTTCAGCTTTGTCGACTCCAATTTTGCTACTGTTTTTAACACTTTATCCAATTCCGCTTTCCGGGCCTGTTTCTCACTTAATAAGCTTTGTTTTCGATGCAATTCGCTCGATTGAGAAAGATATAAATAGCCGATAATTCCGACTGTTATCAAGACGGCGGCAAGAATGGCGCCCATATTTACCTTGGGTTCTTTTTCCTCTTCAACAAAAGCTGCGCTTGGTTTCCCCGGCGCAACCTCTTTTTTTCCAGGGCTTAATAAATTAACTTTTATCATTTGGCATCTCCAACGGCTCTTAAAGCCAAACCCATGACCACGTTAAAAATCGGGGCCATATCTTTAAGAAAGTCTAAGTCAAACTTTTTGGGATTTATCTCAATCTCATTGAAGGGATTAATGATTTCAATGGGAATATCGAATTCCTGTGAAAAATAATCGATAATCGATTCAAGCTTCGCGGTACCACCGCTGAGCAGGATGTTATCGATCCTCCCTTCGTTGGTGTTTGACCTGTAGAATTCAAAGGTTTTCTTTATCTCGTTTTTGAGCTCATTAAAAATCAAATTAACGACCTGTTTTACGGCAGCGGGGGACACGCCTTCAACCTGTCTGCCTTTTTTAACCGATTCGGCTTTCTCATATTTGAGATTCAATTCTTTCTGAATGTGGTCGGTGAAATGATTCCCGCCAAAAGCGATATCTCTGACAAATACCGGGTAACCTCCCCTGGCGATAACCACATTCGTGATTGAAGCGCCAATATTGATGATAGCCAGACTTCGCTCACGATACATCTCGTAATTTGACAGGACACTATTCAGTACGGCAAAAGAGTCAAGGTCAACGATGGCTGCGTGTTTATTCGATATGGCAATGATATTTAAATAATCATTCAGTTTTTCTTTCTTAACGGCGGCCAGTATAACCCCCACCTTATCCGGGGGGGTATCCTGGGATTCGATAATCTCATAATCGATATTAACCTCTTCCGGGGTAAAGGGTATGTGAGGTCGCGCTTCCCATAATATGTGTTCATGCATCTCATTGGGATTTAACCGCTGGACATCGATCCGTTTTACAATAACCGAACTTCCCGACACACCGAAAGATACACTGTTGGTTTTTGTTTTACTTTCAAGAAACACATGCTGGATCGCGTCGGCAACGGCAGTCGAGTCCATGATACTGCCTTCGACAATCGATTGATAGGGCACCGGCTCGTATGCCATGGAAAGCAATTCATAGCTGATTTCTTTTCCCTTTTTCTTTGGTTTTAGTTCGATTAGTTTTAATCCGAAGGAGCCAATATCAAGGGCGACAATTTTTTTGGTCTTCATAAAGCTAAGCGGCATCAGTCTCTCCAGAATACTTTATTTTCATTTCAATATCTTTTTATCACAGCAAAAATCAAATGTCAAGTTTTTTTTTATTTTTTTCCAGTTATATAGGCGATTTCAGTCTCACCTTGCCCCGAAACCCGCATCATATAAGGGTTTCGGGGAATTGATTTTTTTTTATTTTTTTTCCAGTTATATAGGGGATTTCAGCATTTTGTACCCCCGAAACAGCGGATACACCTGGATTTTCGCCTAAAAGCCCTATATAACAAAACAATCGCCTTTAAATATTGGATTTTTCGGTGAAATTCGCTCTGAATTCACCTTTTTTTTCAATGGAAGCTATTTGACTAACTCTTTTTTTCGCAGCAGCCTGTTATAGGCGATGGCAAAACGGTGCGCCTCATCCCTGATCTGCCGGATCAACTGCAGGGCCTTACTTTTTCGATTTAATCTCAGGGGTTTCTCTAAACCGGGCACATAAATCTCTTCGAATCGCTTGGCTATGGATATGGCCGGGATTTTTAGATTCAACTTCTGCAATTCCCCGAGAGCGGCGTTCAATTGCCCCTGCCCACCGTCGATAATCACTAAACCCGGCATGGCTGCTTTCTCCCTGCTTAACCGGGAATATCGCCTCCCCACTACTTCCCGGATCGACCCGGTGTCATCGATGCCGGAAATGGTTTTTATCTTAAACCGGCGATAATTGCTCTTATCGGGCCTGCCGTTCCTGAACTGTACCAGCGAAGCTACCGTGGCGGTTCCCGACAGGTGTGAAATATCAAAACATTCGATGACTGCCGGCACTTCGTGCATCCGTAATCTTCTCTGCAGGTCTTTTAGTTTTAATCTATCACCAAAGAAGGTGATCTCTATATTTTTTTTTACCAGTTCGAGCAGTTGTCTCTTCTCACCTTTCTCCGGTACTTTTACATGAACGGCTTTTTCCCCCTTTGTTCTGAGGAAGGAGAGCAGCGCTTCATCGATCGGTTCGGGAACGATCAGTTCGGAGGGGATGGGGTTCTCCGCGTAATACCGGACCAGGAACTCTTCAAAAAAGTCGTCCCTGTAATCGAATTCGTACTCCTGTTTATTCTCAAGGATGCCCTTGTAGACATTAAAAAACATCAAATAGACCCTGTCGTTTTTAACAAAGTAATTGATGATATCTTCATCATACCGTTTCTTGCGGTCCATGTTTTGCCGTTCCTGCAGCGTTTTGACCGCCTCAACCTGGTTGCGCAATTCCAGGGCATGTTCGAAGTTTAAATCGGAAGAGGCCTTTTTCATCTCTTCGTTCATCCCTTCGATGAGTTCTTTTGTTTTGCCCCTTAATACAAGCCTGGCCCGCCTAATCTTTCCCGTATATTCGGCTTCGTTTATTTTACCGGCACAAGGGGCCCGGCATAGTTTGATCCGGAAACGCAGGCAGGGATTTGCGGGCATCTTTTTACAGGTGCGCAATTGGAAGGTTTTATTAACCACCGACAGGATATAATCACGGGCGGCAGCGGAGACAAAGGGGCCGAAAAACTCGCCTTTGCCGGCTTTGTTCCTGACAACGGACAGGCGGGGGAATTTTCCGGTGGTCACACTGATATAGGCAAAGTGTTTACCATCTTTTAAGTTGATATTATACTTGGGGTTGTGTTTCTTGATTAAATTACTCTCTAAGATCAAGGCTTCCACTTCATTGATAGTAACGATAAAATCTACCGAAGCAATATTCAATACTAAGTGCCCGGTTTTGGTATCAAGGCGGTTGCTTTTTTTTTGAAAGTAACTATTCACTCGTTTTCTCAGGCTTTTGGCTTTGCCGATGTATATGATTTTACCTGCCCTATCCTTGAATATATAGCACCCGGTACTATCGGGAATATCGGCTGAATTTATATGCAGCATCCGGACTTCCATGATAGTTCTATTTTATCGAAAATATATTCGTTTTTCAACTTCAAAATAAGATATAATCGGGAATAAAAACCGGGTTGAAATTCAGCTTTGTTTAAATTATAATCCTTCAATGATGCCCGAAAAAGCGAAACGGAATATTCTATCGCTCACCAACCTGCTCCTGGTGGCGATTATGTGCATCGCCCTGTTCATTCGTTTTTATAAATTAGGAGATAACCCGGTGGGGCTTTTCCGGGACGAAGCATCTACCGGGTATGATGCCTATTCGATGTTGAAAACCGGGCGGGATCAATACGGTACGTTCCTGCCCCTTTTCTCCCGCTCCTTCGGTGATTACAACGAATCCCTTTACCGCTTCCTGGTTATTCCCTCGGTTTTATGCTTTGGTTTGACGGAGTTTGCCGTTCGCTTTCCGGCGGCTGTGATTGGACTCTTGACGGTTCTTATATTTTATTTTCTGTCACGAATATGGTTAGGGGGGGGGATTGCCCTGGTACCGGCTTTTCTCCTGGCCGTGAGTCCCTGGCATATCCTATACAGCCGGGTGGGATTTCGGGCTATTCTATTCCCTTTTCTCTTCTGCTTAGGTCTCTATTTTTTCTTTAAGGGACTGAAAAAGGGGAAATTCCTGGTTTATTCAGCCCTTTCATTTTCATTTTCCCTCTATAGTTATTCATCCGCCCGGGTTTTTGTCCCGGTTTTTCTGGTTGTTTTGATCCTGATTTTTTTCCGGGATTTGAAACCTTTTCGAAGGCAATCTATCATTGCGGGAATAATACTGCTATTTGTGCTCGCGGCTTTGGGCAGCTACTGGATATCGTCCCCGGGAATGGCCCGGGCCAGGGAAGCACTGCAGTCGAATTCGGCCCAATGGGTAACGAATTACCTGTCCTATTTCAGTCCCGACTACCTGTTTTTTAACAAAAATCCCGGTTTAAAGTTTTATGTCCTGGGAATCGGGCAATTGTACGTGGTGGAAATTTTTACGATTATTGCCGGTTTAATCGGAATTTTTATTACCCTGTTAAAGAAGAAAGATAAAACCGGGAAAAAACATCTTCTGATTTTAACGGCAGGGTTACTGCTTTATCCCATACCCGCGGCGCTGACCCAGTCGGACCATGCGCTTCGCGCAATCATCGGTTGTATCTTTTTTCCACTGGCGTCCGGTTACGGCCTCAGGTGGGTACTCGATCTTGTGAAGAAAAAATCCTACAAAATATTTATCACGGCCGCTCTTGTTTTTACCATAGCCGCGGGTTTTTTCAATTACCAGAAGAAATTTTTCCACGTTTACCCGCACTACAGTTGGTACTACTGGGATTACGGCTGGAGACAGGCAATAACCCTAACACAAAAAAAGGACTACACGAATATATTCGTAAGCAATCACTTTTTCCTGCCCCATTCTTTCATCCTTTTTTACACCAAATACCCGCCGGAAAAATATCAAAAAATAGCCATAAAAAACCTTTCTCTAAAAAATCTAAAAATTTCCGATTTCTCCCTACCGCCTTATCACATTGTGCCCCTGGAAAAAATTAACGCCGCAAACTATGGGAACTCACTGATTATCACACATCCGCGGCAAAAAAAAATTATCGAGACCCGGATGCCCTTAAAAGAGGTGGGAGCGGTTAAGACCCCCGACGGCAAGCATGTGCTGATGATTTTGCTCGAAATTACCGATACTGCGAAGAACGAAGGTAGTTTTGACTTTTATCCGCATATTGAATAAAATATAATATCCCAATCAGGAGTTCAAGATGTCTGACATTACCAGGTTTGGTGTATCGTTAAAATCAACGCTGCTGGACAAATTTGATCGTTTGATCGAGCAAAGCGGTTATAAGAACCGCTCGGAAGCTATCCGGGATTTGATCCGCGACCGGATGGTCGCAGAGGAGTGGATCTCTTCCGACCGGGAGACGGTGGGAGTTTTTAGCCTGATTTATAATCATGAACAACGGGAGTTGAATAAAACATTGACAAATATCCAGCATCGTTATGTAGATATTATCGTCTCCTCCACCCATATCCATATCGATCATCACAACTGCTTAGAGGTTGTTATATTAAAAGGGAAGAGCAGCTTGATAAAAAAAATTACCGATGAACTGGCCAGCACCCGGGGAGTTAAACACGGCAAGTTAATCATGACCTCCACAGGATCGGATTTAGATTAGGCCGTTTTTTTTATGCTTCACCTTTGTGCCACGGGGTTTCTTCCGTAAATTGTACTTTTTTGAAACTTTTTCTAGAAATCTTGCATCCTAAGGGTATGAAAGAAAAAATTAAAAATTTCAGGAGGCACAAATGAGAAAATTTAAAAAAAACCTGGCAGCAAAAGGTATTACCGTGGTTTTTACCCTGGCACTGCTCTTAGTCGGAGCGGCGACCCTGATGATGGCCGGGGAAAAGGTTCAAAAAGGGTACCTAGGCGTCGGCATCAAGAACCTGACTGCAGACGATAAAGAAGAGTACGGTGCCGATTTTGGCCTTTTGGTAACCAGCGTATTAGAGGGAGAAGCGGCGGAAAAGGGGGGAATTAAAAAACACGATGTGATCCGGTACTTCAATAAAAAGAAGATGCTCAGTACCGGTGACCTGATCGACGCGGTCCGTGAGACCAAACCGGGCACTAAGGCCAAAGTGAAGATAATGCGGGACGGCAAGCCCAAAGAACTAACCGTTACCGTGGGTGAGTTGAAATCACAGTTTTCCTGGTTCGATTCGGATAGGGGTAAGAATTTCCTCTTTCACTCCGGCAAAGGAAGAGGATATTTAGGCGTTCACATGCATGAGTTAAACAAAGACCTGGCCGAATATTTTGGAGTGAATGCCGATGAAGGTGTTCTCATTCTCAAGGTGGAAGAGGACAGCCCGGCTGAAAAAGCCGGTTTAAAATCCGGTGACATTATCAGAGAGATAGACGGCAAAAAGGTCCGGGATGCCGGCAAAATCGGCAAAGTGGTTTCCGCTTATGAAAAGGGAGACAAAATCGAGCTCAAAATTGTCCGCCATAAAAAGGAAAAGAGAGTCAAGGTAGAATTGGGGGAAACCACCGGGCTGCGCAGCATCGAAATTTTAAAGGGACCGGGATATCTAAAAGGTCTGAAACAGTTTTATACTCCCAGGTTTAAGTTCATGCCCGGCAATGAAGATGACTTCCGGATCTTCTTCCGAGACGGAAAGCACCGCAAAGAAATCAAAGAAGGAATAAAGAAGAAAATCGAAGAGGCCAAGAAAAAAGCCGAAAAAAAGAAAGCAAAAAAGATAGATATTTAAACAGGCTGCCGTGAAATTTGTTGACGGGTTTAAAACAGCTTTGTTTTCAACAGAGTTCTATTTCGGGAAGTTTTAAGGAGGAAATATCGAAGTATTTTGAGAGCTGCTGTTTTAACTCGTCCACCCTGTCAAAATGATTGGCATATTGTTCTTTTAGGGTTTCCAACTTTTTAATTGCCGTTTTGTATTCTTCCCGAAATGAGGATGTTCCTTTATCCAGCATTTCCCCCAATTCAACTTTAAATGCCCTGGCGCTTTTTTTTACTGTTTTTATATATTGATCTCTTACGGAGATAAGCCTCTTAATGGCATCTGCGAACTCATTTTTCAAATTAACCATATTCCTTTCGGCAGTGAGCAGGTACTCCGATCTCAACTCTTTCATCAATGCTTTTACCGGGACGATATTCTCGACCCTATAGGCGTTGGAACCGGCAAAGGCAAAGCCGTCGGCGAGGTTTCCTTTCCTGGCGTTATCCAATGCTTCGCAAATGCAATATTGGGACGCTTTTGCTTTGCAACTGACGAGGCAGCGGCGAGGACAGCGGAAAGTTTTTTTCATCCCCGAATCGACATCCCTAAGGAATTTATTTTTAATGGCCCTTCCCGGCAGTCCTACCGGGCTTTTTATAATTGAAATATCTTCCTGGCTGCAATTGACGAAGGCTTCTTTAAATTTGTCGTCGGCATCGCATTCGGTGGTGGCGACGAAACGGCTTGCCATCTGAATGCCGCCGGCGCCCATTTTGAAATACTTATAGATATCTTCACCAGTATAAATTCCACCGGCAGCAATAACAGGTATTTTCTTTTTAAATTTAGATTCAAAAGGTTTTACAGCCGACAGTACCCCGGGAAAAATATTTTCCAGCGCAAAATTGGGATCGTGAATTTCATTTTCTTTAAATCCAAGGTGGCCGCCAGCCATAGGGCCTTCCACAACGACGGCGTCAGGAACAGTATTAAATTTTTTTTGCCAATAGGTGAAAATTAAACGGGTAGCTCTTTCGGAACTGACAATGGGGACAATCTTTACATTGGCTTCCCTGAGTTCCTTTACAGGGATACCTCTGAGGGGCAGACCGGCCCCAAGGCATACCAAATCGACTTTCTCTTCGATGGATACCTTAAGCAGTTCGTGGAATTCGCTAACCGCCACCATTATATTAACTCCGATAATGCCGTCACTCAATTTCCTGGCTTTTCTAATTTCCCTGCGTAGAGACCGCTTATTGGCTTCGATTCCATTTTTATAATAATCCGGTTCCATTACGCCGATGAGATTTGCGGCAATCACTCCGATACCGCCTTGATTGGCAACTGCTGCAGCCAGCTTGGACAGAGAAATTCCCAATCCCATACCGCCTTGAATAATAGGCACACTAGCCACAGTGTTCCCTATTTTTAAGGGGGGCATGTCCATACG
>JAGLQA010000024.1 GCA_023137075.1 Candidatus Aminicenantota bacterium | reverse complement strand
ATAATGGAGGTATATCCAGGGTTTTAGTAAATTTTATTTGATTATTAGGATACCTTGATAGGGCTTGTTTAATCCTTCAGGCACATGTATTATCATAATATTGTCCAATACCTCAAGGCTTAAAAGGATTTCAGGGTCACAGCTCTTTCCATAGTCCGCAACCTGAGATTTTAGTTTATTGGTGATAGATATTCCTTTTACTTTTCCAGAGTCATCTACTCCCAGGAAAATTTTGCCGCCTGATGCATTTGCAAAAGCTACAATCTCCTTTACCAGGGAATTGTCCGGTTTTTATTTAAACTCTACAAACTGGCCTTCTCCTTCCTGCAACACTTGTGTCAGCTCTTTTTTTTCCATGGTGAGATTATAGCTCATCTATTTTTTTTTAAGCGGGCAACGCTCCCAGTCCAAAAATGAGGAAGGGCGGTGTCGGGGTCTTGTATTATCACATTTTGTAAACGCAAATGCTGCAATATAAGAATTAATAATTTTTATTGCATATGATACAAGCTCTTTATTTTTTCTCCAGTCTTTCCCTTTTTAGGGGATACGCAGTTGATCAGGACAATAATAGTATCTTTTTTATCCAGGTAACGCATAATAAAGCTGCGAAATCCAACCCAGCCTCCACCATGATGAACCTTCTTGCCGGAATCGGTTACGCCCCAACCGAAACCATAGGCAAAGGACTCCCCATTATTTAATCGACCGGGGGTAAACATCATCTTTAACGTCTTTTTTTTCAGCAGTTTTTCGGCATAAAGCGCTTGATCCCATTTAAATAGATCCTCTATTGACGAATGAACATTGCCGTCACCTATCATCCCGTCACAGTAGATCAAATCATTTAAGACGGTTTTTCCATCTTGTCTCTTTAAACCCCATACCCGTTCCGACCGGGGATATTCTTTCATCGTTTTGTAATAAGCATATGTGTCGTTCATTTTTAACGGTTTAAAAATATTTTTTTCCATAAATTCAAAAAATGGATGTCCTGATACTTTTTCTATAATGCTGGCCAGAGTAATATAACCGGTGTTGCTGTATCGCATTTTTTCACCCGGTTTAAAAAGAAGTTTTGGTTTTTGATTGGCAAACACGTTAAGCAGTACCTCATTACCGGCGATCTTTGATTTATCCCATTGTGATTCAAGTATTCCATAAATATCCGGCAGTCCGGAAGTATGGTTTAATAAATGACGAATAGTGATTTCTTTCACATATGAAAATTGCGGGAGATATTTTGCAACCGGGTCGTCAAGTTTCAACTTGTTTTTTTCAAAAAGTATCATAATACCGGTTGCGGTAAATTGCTTTGAAACAGAAGCCAGGTTAAATGAGGATTTTGGAATTAATTTAACTTTCTGATCTATATCTCCAAAACCATAGGCTTTTTTAAATACTACTTTTCCATTTTTTGCAACCAATACCGCTCCGTTGAATTCGGTATCCAAAAGGAATTGATCCATTTCTTTATTAATCGATTTGAAATTAACAAGGCCTGGGTAAACAAAAAATGAAAAAAATGTAACCAATAAATTAATTAAAATAAAACGAGTAAACAAAGTTTTCCGCATGATATTCTCCTTTCATTAAATCCTAATTACTCAGGTTAAGCGTTTTTTGTCATATCTTATAAAAATTATCTCCATAAAATTGTTTGTTGAAAAATCCACTGATTTTCCAGATGTTCCTCAGCACACTAAAATTACAAATAGCATAGATAAAAAATAAAGTCAATGAAAAAACCATAATTCACCTGTCCCCCATTTTTTTCCCTTTGCGATATCTTTTACTTTTTCCCTGGGGAGAAAAAAAGGGGACAGGCAAGGAAAATCACTTTAATCGCTGCTTTACAATTTAACATTTTTGAATACTCAACGCTTCTGCTCATCAAGAACTGCCAGCGCCTTTAACAAAATACCAAAATCCCTGTCTACAGAAGGATTCCAGGGGGTCCCACGAACCTGTTTTTTTTGCTGTTTTAATGCCGACAAAACCCCTGGATGATCATTGTTGAACCTGGCAATAGACCATCTGACCACCATATCTGCCACCGGTTGAGCCTTCTGCCACTCTTCCAGCAATTGATTGGCCCGGGCGGTTTTTCCTGTTTCCCTCAGTACAATGGCTCCTATATAATGATAAGACCCCCATTGGGTCCAATGAGCCATAGTATAATTACAAATATCTTTATAAAGCGTTTTCGCTCTATCTGTGTTTCCCATCTTTTCATAACATAAAGCAGCTATATAATTTTCCAGCCGTTGGTCGGTTACATAAGGCTTGCCTACCCCAAGATGCTCCGGCCACAACCTGGCGTTTTCAACATATCTAAGTGCATTCCTAAAGCTCCCTTTTCTTATTAATTGCACCGCCTGCAGTAAATTGGCCTGCCTGTAGATATCACGGCCATCACGAGCTCCTTCATACGGTAAGATTATAGTTTTGTCAAGAATCGAAAGACATTTCCGATATTCTCCATTGTACAACAGCGCCCTGGCATAATCCATCGCTAAAATATAATTTCTAGGAAACTTGCTGCATATCTTTTGTGCGTTTCCAAGGGCCTGCTTATACAATGCCACTTCGTTGTAATAATTAGTCAGCGTATGCCAGGCCCGCCACTGGCTCCTATCCACCCGGATTGCTGTTCTCAGGTCCCCCAATACCTTCTTATACCCCTCACCTGTTTCACCTTTTTTTTCAGACAGGGTTTTAAATAATTGGCTGCGGGCGATATAAAAAGGAGAAAAATCCGGGATTTCCTTACATTCTTCAAATAACTTCCCCGCCTCTTCCAATCTCCCCTTACTCCACAGGATTAATCCAAGATAATATCTGGATTTCCATTGGTTATCCTTTTCAATGGCCCATTCCAGCACCGGTATGGTTTCCCGGCGAAAAGGAAAAACCAACAAAGGAGAAGTCTTCGATGCCCTGGTTAAATAAGATTGGCTTTTTCCCGGTGCATTTTCTTTATGTAAAAAAGCCAACCAGTAATCCACCGTCGGGTAAGAAGGAGCCATTTGCAGCGCCTGGATAGCTTCTTTATCCAGGCCCAGGTTTACATATGTCATTGCTAACTCAAGAAAGGTTTCATGGGGCAGTTCACTGCGTATCATGGCGGTGAATTTAGCTCGATTTTCTTGATCCTGCACCTGGAGGTACTGCTCAAAATAGGCAAAATGGTTGAGAGGGTCAATTTCTAACAGTTGCTCCAGCACCTTTTGGGCCTTTTGTTCATCTTTTTGCAGCCGGTAAATGACGGCTAATAGCTTGTAGACCTCCAGGTTATACCGGTTATAATCCAGGGCACTGTGAGCGTAAGTTTCGGCTGTTGTAAAAATCTTTGCCTTGAAATTAATTTTTGCTATTTGGGTATAAGCAGCCGAACGGTATTCCAGGGAACGCGCTGCCCAGCCAAATCCATCTTTGGCATCGATTAATCGACCCAGTTCCTTATTGATCAAACCATATATAAAATTCCCTCCCGCATCATACGCATCCACGGACAAGACCTTTTTGGCATATGCTAACGCCTTTTTGTAATCTCCCCCGCGGAAATATAGCTCTGCAATACGAGCCAGGGCACGCAGGTGGAAGAGTTCTTTTTTAAGACAGGCTAAAAAGGAGCCCAACGCTTTCCCATACCTGCGCTGTTTTGCCCATTCCTCTCCCGCGGTAAATAACCCCTCCGCGGAAGTCCAATCATATTCACTATTAGTCCTGACCGGACGGTGCAACAGATGGTCCTGGTAACCTGTACTGCTGTAACCTATTTTGTTCTCTCCAACTGTGACCACGATCTTTCCTTCTCGCGATGGCAGCGGTACAGTGCCCAGGTAGACTTCCATGGGTTTTAATACCAGGTGTTTGCTGTAGACCTTTTCGCCTGCTATTGTTACTACGAGATCATCCTCCAGGTGCTGCAGCGGACAGATACCGATTTCCAGTCCTTTTTTTGTCCTGGTGACATTTAATGAACCGTAAGGAGAACAATTAACCATGCCACCGATTCCCTTGACAGGGAACCAGGTTTCACTCCACTTATCAAAAACAAAAGGAGCAAAATAAGCGTGTTTAAAGGGTGTTTGGCTGCTGGTCATTCCTGCCTGGTTCAACAAGCGACCGGATTGAAATTCAATGTACTGTTTGTTGCCCTGGTCGGTTAACAGGTCTTTCCAGATAGCCCCTTGCCTGGACAGCGCCCAGAGCCATAGTTTTTTCCCTGGCTTATGGTCATAAAAAGACCAGTGACCAAACCCGAAGTCCGAATGCTTCCAATAGCCTCCGAAATGTTCCGTATACTGACCCAAAACATGGTAGGATTTATTGGAACCGAAGTTGTTATTAGCATAAATAGAGATATTTCGGCCTTTCTCATCAATGGGCCAGGAAAAAGCATTACCACCGTGGTCGATATAAAAGGTACCGGGGTAATGGAAATGCAAATCTTCACCTATGTCGGCCGCGGCATTGGTCCAGTGGTAATAAGATTGATGCAAAGGACCAGGATTATACCAGGTGGATTCGGTTTCAAAATAGGCTTTATCTTTGGGCAGCCGGATATTGACCCGCCACCGGGTACGGGAAGGTAAATCCATGGCTCCCACAATACAACCGACACTGCCGTCGCTGTTTTCTTTTATAAGATAATCAACCGGCGTGGCTGTGGTAGGGGAATGGCCAATGGCCCCGAAGTTAAACTCGATTCCACCGGAAGTCCAGGGACCACGCATGGCTATGTCCCGGAATTTTACTACTTT
Organism: Candidatus Aminicenantota bacterium; assembly: GCA_023137075.1. GTDB lineage: Bacteria > Acidobacteriota > Aminicenantia > UBA2199 > UBA2199 > JAGLQA01. The sequence goes on along the minus strand of JAGLQA010000024.1, from coordinate 1,201 downwards.
ATTATAATAGATAAAGGCCCGGTTAGAAGACTTTTCTACTGCCCCCCAAACTTTTCCCCCAATTTGCGGGGCGACTACTACTTTGATATAAGGATTTTCCATACCGATTACTTTCCACTGTTGATTTTTACCGGTGCGGCTGTACCCATCAAACCTGTAATAGGGATATATATTACCCATACGGGGTACCGGGTCAGGATCGCTGAAGGGGTAGGTTTTGAATTCCTGCATTTCCTCTTTAATCACAGCCCGTTCTGCAGATATTGTCAACCCTGAAAAAAAAATAATAAAAATGAAAATTGATAAAAAAGCACTCAAGCTGGTTCGCCTTTGAAAAGACATGATTCAACTCCTTATTATTCCGGATATTTTTCTACTAATTTTGTAATTGGTTCACATTTAAAGCACTTTCTATTGTGAGAAGTCCTTCATTTTTCTACCTGACGTCGCAAATCAGCGACGCGGCTTACCGCGTATACGCTGGGTTTGTCTTGTTCGGTGTTACTCAATTCAGTTCTTGCCATGTTTCTGGACGGACTTGATGAAACGCCCGAAGGCTTTGTCCTTCTTTCGCTTTTTGACGTAGGAAAGGTCGTGGTGCTCTGTTTCCTTTCTGAGCTTGAGATAGCTCTCGTATCGCTCTTCGCTGAGATTGCCTCCGTCAAGCGCCGCCATAACGGCACAACCGGGTTCCTGGGTGTGGGTGCAGTTGGAGAATCGGCAGGTGAGGGAAAGGTCGTGAATGTCCAAAAAGCTGTCGTCTACCCCGTCACTTGCGCCAAGGAGACCAAGTTCCCGCATGCCGGGGGTGTCAACCAGCATAGCGCCGTTATCGATAACGATTAGTTGACGACGTGCGGTTGTGTGTACGCCTTCTCCCGTTCCGCTGACAGCCTTTGTGTCAAGCGCGTCTCGTCCAATGAGTCGATTGATGAGGGTGGTCTTTCCGACTCCTGATGAACCAAGCAGGCAATACGTCTTGCCGGGCACAAGGAGGTCGCGAAACTCTTCCAACCCGGTTCCCGTGGTGTTGCTGATGGGGAGTAGTTGGGTAGTGATTCCGGTATCCCTGATCTTTTCGATCATCCCATCCAGTTCTTCAGGCGTGATCAAATCTGTCTTGCTCAAGATGACGATGGGCTCGATCTGGTCTTCGTTGGCCACGACAAGGTAGCGGTCGAGCCTTCGTATGTTGAAATCG
>JAGLQA010000239.1 GCA_023137075.1 Candidatus Aminicenantota bacterium | reverse complement strand
GCGGTTCTAAAATTAGAATTGCTGATTTTTCTCCCTTCCGGTTGTATCGTAAAAAAAATTGTGATAAACTCTGGCTTAATCAGGACCAAAAAAAATACATCATGAACGTTATTACATTTATTTTAGCAGGCGGCCAGGGAAAAAGGTTGAGACCTCTCACCTTTGCCATCCCCAAACCGCTGCTCCCAATCAAAGAAAAACCTATCGTGGAGGTTATGCTGCAAAAATTAAAAAACTATAACTTAACGGATATCATATTTTCCTTAGGTTATAAGGGTTTTTTAATAGAAAATTATTTCCGGAACGGCCGGACTTTCGGTTTAAATATACGGTACTCTTATGAGGAGGAAACCCTGGGCACCTGCGGCCCCCTGACCCTGATCAAAGACCTGGTTAACAGCGAAGATGTCATACTGGTAATCAACGGAGATATTATTACCAACCTGAATTTTACCAAATTTATCAATGCCTTCAAAACCCAGGAACACGACTTAATGATCGGGGTAAAATCCTACAAGCACAAAGTGCCCTTCGGGGTGATCGATTTGAAGGACAATCAATTTAACGGCATTATCGAAAAACCGGAAAAAAAGGTTCTGATCAGCACCGGTATATACCTGCTGAAGGCCGGGCTACTTCCCCGTATTCCGACTGGCAGAAAATACGACATGACCGATTTGATTAGCGATTTACATCGAGAAGGCAAGAGTATAGGCGTTTATAAAATCAAAGAAATGTGGAAAGGAATCGAAAATCTTGACGATTTAAATTACATACGAAAGAGGACATAACAACAGATGAAAGTATCAATCATTATTCCAACGCTGAATGAAATTCATACGGTACGGGAGTTACTCAACCAGGTCGATAGGGTTGACCTGAAGTACGACAAAGAGATGATTATCATCGATGGAAATTCAAGCGACGGCACCCGTAAGGTAATAAAAGATTTTGCTAAAAAGCGAAACTATGTAACGTTTATTGCCGAAACAAAACCCGAAGGCAAAGGGAAAGCCGTAAGGCGGGGCATCGATCAAGCAACCGGGGATATTATCATTATTCAGGATGGGGACCTCGAAGTCTCCCCCTTTGAATTACCCAAACTGATCGAGCCTATCGTTAAAGGCGAATGTGAAGTGGTATACGGCTCACGGTTTTTGAATGGCCGTGGGGACACGCCGATCATCAGTTACCTCGGCAACCGGTTTGTCACTTTTCTAATGAATATCCTCTATTTCACCCGGTTGACGGACATTGTAACCTGTCACAAAGTCTTTAAAAAAAGCGTGCTGAACGGTATCGTATTAAAATCAAAGTCCTTTGATTTTGATTCCGAAATTACCGCGAAAATTTTGAAGAAAAAAATCGCTATTAAAGAACTTCCCATCAAGTACCACCCCAGGACAGTGGAAGAAGGGAAAAAACTTCATTGGTCCGATGGCTTTAAAGTGGCCATGTCTATCTTAAAAAGCCGGTTTTCCTGAAACTTTTTCATTGACAATAAAGCTCTTATCCTTTATAATATCAGTCCAAAAAAATCGAAATTAAACTTAAAAGGAGTAATGTCATTATGAAATTAAAGAAAACTCTTATAGTATCAATTACAATTTTGACACTTTTTTTGTTTTCGGCAGCTTTATTTTCATCAACCGATGACGGTGAAGTCAAATGCCCCAAAACAATTAAAGTCGAAGTAGAAAAAATCTCCGGACAGCAATTTGAGGAGTACAAGGCGTTCAAAGCCGGGGTTTATCCTGAAATAACCGCTGTAAAATCCGCTGTGGCAGGTAAAATCACAGCCTTGAAAGTTGCTCAGGGTGACCTGGTCTCAAAAAACCTGGAAATGATAGTCATTAACGACGCATTGAAAAAAGAGATCAAAGACCTGGAAAATGAAATTACTAAAAACAAGAGAGTATTACGTAAGAGGCAAGGCTGGAAAGTTCGCAGCCCAAAAGCCGAACAGCAAGCTGAAAGATGGGTAAAAGAAGCCGAGGCAAAGCTCGCGGAGTCAAAAGTCGCGGCCCCGAATTATACCATCGCCGCCCCGGCAGAAGGCCGGATCAAGACCCTGAATGCCGCCTTGGACACGGAAGTTTCCGAAGGTCATGTGCTCGCTGAAATCGAGAACACCGGCAAGATGTTTGCGGAAATACCGGTTTCCGGTGATGACCTGGCGCTCTTTTCCAAAGGTCAGCAGATCACGGTTGCGTTTAAGGAAATCAAAGATAATTATACAGCCGTTGTGACCGCTGTCTCCGGCGGAAAAGTCCTTCTCCTGGTAGAGAATAAAGTAAAAGAGATAAAAGAGAATTACACCCTTATGTTTAAACTGTTAAAAGAGAAATACGAAAAGGCCGTCGTTGTTGCAAAAGAACATGTTCTAAAAGATGAAACCGGGATTTATGTTTATAAGGCCGTCGGCAAATATGCGAAAAGAAGTGACTTGAAAATCGCAGCCCTGACAGGCGAAAAGTTGTTGGTCGCGGAAGGTCTTGCCATCGGCGACGAAATCATCGTTACCGAGATTCTCTCTGCCAAGGAAGGAACCGTAAAAGAGCAGTTTGAATGTGTTCGCGACAATGTTAAGAT
>JAGLQA010000238.1 GCA_023137075.1 Candidatus Aminicenantota bacterium | reverse complement strand
CTTCTGCAAAAACTGGGTAGAAAACACGGCGAGCATTAACGAGGTCGGTGCGTTCAAACGTTCAAGTGTATTAGACAAATGGAAATTATTCCTCATACCGATTCTCTTTCTTTTTGCCGGACAAGGATTATAATATCTATATCTGACGGTACCCCTGGGAGGCCCCCACATTCCGACGGCAAAACCACCGGCAACGCAATAGTCGAAAGGATCAGATCATTTGCTGTTTCCATCAGGCGTGCTTCCTCATCAAACGCGCACGGCAAATCAAGGCAACCACTTCATCGTCACTATTCCGCGGATAAAGCTTTTTGTACAGGGAAAACTTTAATCCCTGGTGAAGTTCGATCAGTTCAAACATTTTTTCCAGGTTCTCAAGCAGCCTTGCTTTCAGGTCATCATTAATTCTATCTTTGTTTTTCATCGATCCTCAAAAACATTATATATCCAAAACCTTATTTTCCTTTTTTTCTCCATACTTGTATCGCTGCGATACCACCCAGCAGGATAATTCCCGGAATATAAAAGAAATATTTATATTCTATTTTTACATCTAACAGGTGTGACAGGATGGCGGGATTAAAGAGAATTAAGGCCGCCATAAGAAAGAAGGGAATCTCATACCATTTGTTCCTGGTAATGAAAAATCCCTGGAGAGCGCTGGTAAATGAGAAAGCGCCCAGTACAGCCATGATAAAGATCAGAATGCCTAAAGGCCAGCTTTCAACCCGGTAAAGGATGAGATCGGTATTAAAGATAAACATGAAAGGAATAACAGCGGTTCTCAAATCATAAAAAAAACCCTGGATACCGGTGGGAATAGGATCCGATTTCGCGATAGCCGCGGCCGCGTAAGCGGCCAGACCCACGGGCGGAGTATCATCGGCCAGTATCCCGAAGTAAAAACAAAACAGATGGGCGGCGATAAGGGGAACAAAAAACCCATAGGACGTACTAACCTGGACGATGATGGGAGCCGTTAAGGAGGCCATAACGATGTAGGTGGCGGTAGTGGGCAGGCCCATGCCTAAGAGCAGGCTGGCCACGGCAGTAATAAGCAGCAGGAAGAAAACATTGCCGCCGGCCAGGAATTCGACGATCTGGGTAATCATACCGCCGATGCCCATACCGACAATGCCCACGATAATGCCGGCCGCTGCTGTGGCCAGGGCTACCGGGACCATGTTTTTGGACCCCTTTACCATTCCCTGGAAAAGAATTTCCAGGCTTTTTTTTAGGGCGACTGAGAGACTTTTTTTGCCGCCAACTGCCGCAGCTATTTCCCGGTAGAGAATGACAACCGCCAGCACGATAATCGCTTTGAAAGCCGCCAACCCGGGGGAGTGCCTGAGTGCTAACAGTTCAAAAAGAAGGACCCCGATAGGCAGGAGAAACGGGATACCTCTCTTGAGGGTGAAGAAAAAGCCGGGGACTTCGTTTTTGGGGAGTCCTTTTATACCGAGTTTCATGGCTTCAAGGTGGGTGATATAGAAGAGCGCGAAATAGGAGACGAATGCCGGTATGGCCGCGGCTTTGATAACTTCGATATAGGGCACGCTTACATATTCGGCTATAATAAATGCCGCCGCTCCCATAATGGGCGGCATGAGCTGGCCGTCGGTACTGGCAGCCACTTCGATGGCCGCGGCTTTTTTGGCAGGGTAGCCCACCCGTTTCATCAGGGGAATCGTAAATGTCCCGGTTGTGACAATGTTGGCAATACTTGAACCGGAAATCATGCCCATCAGGCCGCTGGCGCCAACTGCCGCTTTTGCCGGTCCTCCCCGGAACCGCCCCAATACCGCCATGGCTAAATCAATGAAAAATTGACCGGCCCCGGCTCTTTCCAGCAGGGCGCCCAACAGGACAAAAAGGTAGACTACCGCGGCAGATACGCCTAATGGTATGCCGTAAATCCCTTCGGAAGATAAGGAAACCTGGGTGAGATACTTTCTGACGGACACACCTTTAAAAGCCAGTATGTCGATCATATACGGACCGAAAAAGGCATACAGGGTGAAAGCCAGTACAATAATAGACAGGGCCGGGCCGATCGCCCGCCTGGCTGCCTCCAGCAGTAGAATCACCAGTAACGATCCCATAAGTATATCTAAAACAGTCGGGGCGCCGGAACGAGTGGCGATTTTTTCCCAGTCAAGCATGAGATAGAGGGCGGAAAGGGCGCCGGCTGCGGCAAAAAAAAGATCCGGCAGTGACAGCCGCTCTTTTTCTTCTTCCCGGCCGGAAACCGAACTTCCGGTCCCCTCATGGGTTGGGGTCGCCGACCCCTTTTTGCGGAAGGGCAGGATGAGGAATGCTAAGAACAGTGCAAAAGCCAGGTGGATCGAGCGGATTTTAATACTGTCGAGGATTAGTACGCCGGGCAGGGCCAGTTGAAAAAAAGCCCAACTAACAGCGGTAATGGATACGACAATTTTTAGTTTCATAAGGTTTTTATATCTTACCCCGGCACATTTGATTTAGATTTTATGATTAACCTCTTTTCAAGCCGGGGGTGTATCCGTAAGGAGGCACGGCCCGGATGCGCCCCAAAACCTCATCGCCGATTTTCTTTAAATAAGCCTCATGATTATCCATGGAAAACACGTATTCATCGAGATAATCCGAAAACCTTCGGTCGTTTAAGGCCAGCCGGCGATACCGGTTGAGATGTTGGGCGTCATAATCGTAATAGTGATAACAGGCCGTGGGATGAGCCCCGTAAGGGACATGAACCACCGCAGCAATGGTAAAAAAGGGAATCTGGTTGCGGTCCGGTTCGGCTCGTAAAACCTCGGTTTCTACCAATTCTTCGCAGGTAACGATTACACTTCGGGAAGCGCGAGCCTGCTCCACATCGGCAAAGGTCAGCCCCCTTATTCGTACTGTGCCCTGGCGGTCTGCCTGCTGTGCGTGAATCACGGTTACGTCGGGATGAATAGCCGGAACTAAAACCACCGATTCCGGTTCCTGCTCCGAAAAGGGATTGTTTTGTACGATCAACTTCCGGTCGGGCAGTCGCGGGTCGCTGCGTCGCATTTCGCTGTCAAATCCCCACCGTTTTTCGATATCCGTGCCCATACCCGATTTAACCGGCAGGAAGGGAACACCCATCGCGCCGGCCATAAAACGCAGCGTCATCTGGTAATTGGAATAATCCTCCACCAACAGTTTACCGCTTTCCACTGCCTGGCGGAAACGCACGCAGGTCGGTGCGAAACGGCCGTTTGCCCCATACGCTATCTCCACCGCCTTAATACACCCGGCGCCGATGAGTATATCGAGGGCCTGTCCGCCGGAGTGCATATAGACATGAAGATTTTTTAAACCCTGGCGGATCATCTCGTATACGGCCGCCATGGGCTGGCGGTTCACCGTAAAACCGCCGAAAGAGATATGACAGCCGTCTGAGATAAACCGCTTTACGGCCTTTTCAAGAGTTATAACTTTGTCTGAATCTGTCAATAACGCTGCGCCATGCAAACTATTTACCGGTGAATTTGGCTGTGCGTTTTTCCAGGAAAGAGGCGACACCCTCTTTCTTGTCCTGGGTACCACAGGATAAGGCATGGAGGTAAGACTCGTGAGCCAGCCCCTGGGCCAGGCCCGTTTCGACGCAGCGCAGCACCGCTTCTTTGGCATATTGAACGGCAAGTTTCGGACGGGAGACGATGGTTTCGGCAAGAGTGCGAACTTCTTCCATTAGATTCTCCGGAGGAACCACCCGGTTGACTAAGCCCATGGCAAGGGCTTCTTCCGCGGTTACAGGTTCACCGGTGAGAATCATTTCCAGGGCCCGGCCCATACCCACTAAGCGCGGCAAACGGTAGGTGCCGCCTGCCCCGGGTATAATGCCGAGTTTCACTTCGGGTTGACCCATTTTCGCCTTTGCGGAAGCGATCCGGAGGGTACAGACCATGGCCAGTTCCAGACCGGTTCCTAAGGCCCAGCCGTTGACAGCCGCGATAGAAGGAATCTCCAATTGCTCGATCCGGGTATACACTTCCTGGCGTCTGCGGGTTTCGGAGCGGCCGAGCAGGGTATCCCGCCTGTCCAATTCCCCGATATCCGCCCCGGCCACAAAAGCCTTTTCACCCGCACCGGTGAGGATGAGTACCCGCAAGCCGGGATCGGCTTCGATCTGATCCAACGCTTTGCCGATCTCCTCTACAGTATCATTATTGACCGCATTGCGTTTGTCCGGCCGGTTGATCGTCAACGTGGCAATGGCGCCGTCGATCTCAAGGAGTATATTTTCAAACATTATTTGCCCTCATCATAATTATAAAAACCATGGCCCGCTTTCCGTCCCAACCGTCCCTCTTCGATCATTTTGTCCACAACACCGGGATGTTGATAGCGGGGATCGTCCAGAACAGTACGAAGGGTCTGCATCTTGGCCCGATGAACGTCTAAACCGATAAAGTCGATGAGCTGCAGCGGTCCCATGGGGTGATTGGCGCCCAACTTCATGGCTTTGTCAATGGCTTCAGGCTCGGCCACACCGGTTTCCACCATCCAGGTAGCTTCATTGAGCAATTGGCCTAAGATGCGGCTGACAATACCGGCCGGCGCTTCATTCTTGCATACCACCGGATCTTTCCCTAATTGAAGAGCAAACGCTTCGGCTGCTTTTATTGTCTCCGGTGATGTTTTCTTACCAGGCATAATCTCGACCAACTTCATAATAACCGGTGGGTTGAAAAAGTGCATCTGTACCACTTTGTCCGGGCGATTGGTGGCGTCCGCCATGGCGCTGATCGATAATGAAGTGGTATTGGTTACCAGGAGCACATCGGCAGGGGCTGCTTTGTCTAATTCAGCGAATATTTTTTTCTTAATATCCAGGTTTTCGACAGCGCTCTCGATAACTATATCGGCATCTTTTGCGGCAGATAAATCCCCGGCGGTCGATATGCGGGAAAGAATGTCATTTTTGTCATCTTCGCTGATTTTACCTTTCGCTACACGTTTGCTCAAACCTTTCTCGAGACGGGCCTTGCCTTTGTCGGCCAATTCCAGGCTAACATCGGTGATAACGGCTTCAATGCCTTTCTGGGAACAGAGCTGGGCAATTCCAGCGCCCATCGTGCCTGCTCCTACTATGACTACTTTTTTTATTTCCATGATTAAATCCTCCTTTTTATTTACTTAATGTCTTGCCTCCCCGCGCTGCGGGGTTAGTTTAAGCGTTCGACTACCGCTGCCACACCGTTACCACCGCCGATACACAGGCTGACAACTCCTAATGAAGCATCACGCTGTTTCATGGCATAAAGCAAGGTGGTCAATATTTTCGAACCGGTGGCTGCTACGGGATGCCCTAAAGCAATCGCTCCACCGTGGACATTGACTTTGCTTCGGTCTATATTGAGTTCACGCTCGCAAGCTATATACTGGGCGGCAAAGGCTTCGTTCAACTCGATGAGATCGATGTCATCTAAGGTGACGCCTGCCATTTTCAGGGCGGCGGGAATCGCTTTTACCGGCGAGAGACCGAAGTATTTCGGATCAACTCCCACAAAGGAGTAACCACGCAGCAGAGCCATAGGTTTAAGTCCCATGCTTTCGGCTTTTTCCCGTTCCATGAGTACCTGGGCCGCGGCAGCGTCGCACAGGGCACAGGCGTTTCCGGCCGTGATGGTGCCGCCATCCTTTTTGAATACCGGCCGCAGTTTGGCCATGGTTTCTGCATTCATGCCTTCACGAAAAATTTCCTCGAAGTCAAATACCGTTACCTTGCCTTTACGGCCTTTAATTTCAATCGGAACGATTTCCTCTTTGAATTTACCATCTTTGAAAGCCTTTTCGGTCTTGTTGTGAGAGTCGACCGCGTAGATATCCTGTTCCTCCCGGGTAATACCCTTTTCCTGGGCCAATTCCTCGGTAAGGTCACCCATCAAACCCTGGCCAAGGGGGCAGAGAAAACCGTCTTTGTGCATAAGATCAAGCACTTCGCCCGTACCCATACGATATCCCCAACGTGCTTTGGCCAGGGCGTAGGGAACCTGGTTGGTACTTTCGATACCGCCAACCAGGGCAGTGTCTATATCACCGGCTTTAATGGCCTGGGCGCCGAAGATCAAGGCCTGGATGCTGGAGCCGCAGCGCACATTAATACTGACCGCCGGTTTTTCTACCGGGATGCCGCCGGTTACGGCAGCAATTCGTGCCGGGTTGGGGCCGATTCCGGCCTGCCAGGCATTTCCCAGGTTGGTCTGGTCAATCACATCCCCCGATATTCCGGAACGTTTAATGACGTCTTTGATTACCGCAGCACCTATTTGAGGCGCCGTTAATTTCTGTAACGTGCCGCCAAATTTTCCACCCGCTGTACGAGCGGATCCAAGTATAACTATTTCTCTCATGAATTCCTCCTGTTTTAATACAGCCGCGGTTTTATAAGAATTTTGTTCCTTTTACCCATGAAGGGGCTGCGGCTGGTTTTTGCATTTATTTTCATGAACTTTTAAAATTTCCTATGCCGGATGTTTCTACGGGCTTATAGGCTAACGATTAGCTTTGCGATATCCCAATTGATCCTGGGCAATGATCATTTTCTGGACATTGACGGTGCCTTCGACGATCTGGTAAACCACGGCGTCCCTATAGAACCGGGCCACCGGGTACTCTGTCGAATAGCCGTAGGCTCCGAGAATCTTCATGGCGCTGTGGGCGCAGCGGGTTACGGTTTCCCCAACCAGGAATTTGGCATAACAGGACTCCAACACATTGCCCATCTGGCCCTGATCCTTCTGCCAGGCCGCCCTGTATGTTAATAAACGGCAGGCTTCAATCTCGGTCGCCATGTTGGCGATTAATTCCTGGTTCATCTGGAATTTCCCGACCTGTTGTCCGAACTGCTCGCGCTCGTTGCAGTATTGCACAGCCGTATCCAGGCAGGCCTGGGACAGTCCCACGCCGCCGGCAGCACAACTGAGCCGGGTCTGGTTCAATGAACTGAAGCAGATTTTTACGCCGTCACCCAACTTACCTAACAGCGCATCGCCGGGTAGGCGGACATCTTCAAAAACAATCTCACCGGTTGGAGAAGACCGGGTTCCCAGCTTGTCTAAGTCAGTGGCGGATACACCGTCGGAGCGAAGATCCACGACAAAAGCGCTCAGACCTTTGGAACCTTTATCCCGGTCATGATAGGCGTATACAATACCAACCTCTGCCTGGGCAGCGGAGGAGATCCAGGTTTTACTGCCATTCAGGATAAAGCCGTCTCCATCGGGTTTGGCCGTTGCCTTCATGGACATCACGTCGGAGCCGGAATCCGGTTCGGTAATGGCAAAGCAACCGATTTTCTTTGCGGAGATTAAATCGGGAATCCACTTCTTTTTCTGCTCTTCGGTACCATGACGCAGTATCGAGAGCGCGGTGCCTAAACATTGGGTGTTGAAAGCCACCCGCAAGGAAGATGATCCTCGGGACACCTCTTCGGTAATAATAGTCTGGGGAAGAAATCCTATATTAATACCGCCGTACTCTTCCGGGATGGGGCAGCCAAAAAAGCCTAAATCCGCCATTTTCCGAATGACCTCGATCGGGTAATAATGTTCCTCATCCCATTGATCGGCATTGGGGACAATCTCTTTTTGAGTAAAATCCCTGGCTGCCTCTTTCATTGCTAAAAGTTCTTCATTTAATGTAAAATCCATCGCTAATTTCCTCTCTGAATTGGTTTAATTGATGTTAACGCGGAAACACACACATTCCGCTTATTGTTACGAAAATCTCTTTTTGACATCATATATATTAAAGGAAATAAGTTGATATGTCAATAGACTGTGGCAAAAAAAAGTTAAGATTTAAACAATAAAATACCCGCTTGTTTGAAATAAAAAAATCGCCGGTGGAAAAATATCTTTTTCGGTTTTTATTAAAAATTTCGAGATATTCGGAAAAAAAATCGAAAACGGGTTGACATTTTTTCTTTTAATTGATAATTTATAGTTTGCTGTTTAAGGTAAATATTTATGTATTGAAACCAGTTAAGCGTAATATTGCTATTAGAAAAAGGTCCGGCTTATTTTATTTTCCGGCCTTAAAGGAGATCACATGACACATAAAGGAACAAACAAGAAAAGATTTCTTATCGTTGGTCTTGGCGCAATCGGGCAAATTTTCGCCTGTCACATTAAAGCTTCCGGCTGTTCGGTATATGGGATCGATATCAGGCAAGATGTTATAGAAGCAATCCGAAAAAACGGGGTAAGTCTTGAAGGCATCACTACTCTGCACGCAAACCTTGATGGTGTCTACACCCAATTAGGCGAGTTAAAGGGGAGTGAATTTGATTACGTGGTTATTTGCGTCAAGACACCGTATATGGAAGAAGTTGTGTCCGCTTTAAAAGATTTCAAAAATAATTTTTCGATTGTCGCTATGCAAAACGGCATCGATAATGAAGAATTTCTGGCAAAATATTTTAAAAGAGACCGGGTTATGCGGGTAGTGGTCAATTTTGCCGGGAATATACTGTCACCCGGAATTGTAAAAATGTCTTTCTTCCATAAACCGAACTACGTGGGCTGCCTTTGTACGGAAAAAATTTGCGATCGAGCCAGAGATCTGGCCGGGATAATGACTGCTGCCGGGTTGGACACAGATGCTTGCGAAAATATCAAAATGTTAACCTGGAGAAAGACCATTTTGGTCGCTGCCCTTGCCCCGGTATCGGCGCTTCTCGGAATGACTATGATCGAAGTGATGAAAATGAGTGAAACGAACTATTTAGTACAAATGCTCTTAGAGGAGGCAATCGAGGTAGCCAGGGCCAAGGATTATGATTTTGGAGAGGATTTTTTCGATTACTGCATTAACTATCTCACCGTAGCGGGGAACCACAAGCCCTCTATGTTAGTTGATATCGAAGATGGCTTTCCGACTGAGATTGAGTTCATAAACGGTAAAATTTCCTACCATGGTCATGATCTTGACATTCCCGTTCACTTAAATACCTACCTGACTTTATTGGTAAAAGCAAAAGAACAGGTGCAAATTAAAAAAAGGGAAAAAGAATAATAATCCGATAACAATGTCGAAACCACGATCGATTTTTGCGGGTGTGGATGTTGGGGCATCACGAACCAAGGTCGCTCTTTTCAATGCTGAAAAGAGGCTGATCGGGCGGGTGGTGCGAAAGTCCGGCACAAATTTTGTAACATCGGCAGAGATCTGTCTTGCCGGCGCTCTAAAAATGGCAAATGCGGATGCGAAAGAGATCGTGAAAACCACAGCCACCGGGTACGGCAGGAAGAACGTCCCCTTTGCCGGGGATAGGAAAACCGAAATCGGTTGTCACGCTAAGGGATGTTACTTTTATTTTCCGGAAGCCCTCACCATCATCGACATTGGCGGTCAGGATAATAAGATTATAAAGATAGATGAAGAGGGGCGGCGTACCGGTTTCAAGATGAATCGGAAATGCGCCGCCGGTACCGGCGCTTTCCTGGAAGAGATGTCGCTGCGTCTTGATATTCCCCTTGAGAAGATGAATGATTTAGCCCTGCAGTCGACCGGTTTAGTTGAGTTGGGAAGTTTTTGCACGGTTTTTTCCGCCACCGAAGTATTGGAACGGATCAGGGAAGGGAAAAAACGGCCGGACATAGTAAAAGGACTCTTTTTATCGATGATCAAGCGGGTGATTGAGATGGATTCCTTTACCGAAGAAGTGGTTATGACCGGGGGCGTAGTGGCCCATAATCCCTTCATGGTTAAAATGTTTGAAGAGTTTATCGGCCGCCCGGTAAAGGTTCCCGAGTTTCCGCAATTCACGGGCGCAATCGGGGCGGCTCTCTTTTCGTTGGAAGCCGCAGCCGGGCGCGACATGAATAATCGGCCGTCGATAATTGATTATTAATCGTTTTTATGATATAAAAAAATTATGGAAAACCGGTATATGAATCAAGGATTAAAATGCCCTATTCCTATCTCCATTGCCCGATTTTCCTGTTACCCTAAATTTAAATCCAATCCCCTAAAGGAGGAGATAAAATGACCGAAGAAAAAAAACCCCAAAGAAAGAAGATAAGAGCCACCGGCGAGATGAACCGGATTATGGCCGATTATTTTCTCGAACTTGACCAGGCCGCCAAAACCGGCGATAAGAAGATTGCCTGGTGTACCAGCGTGGGCCCCGCCGAATTGCTTTTAGCGATGGGATTTTTAGTATACTACCCGGAAAATCATGGGGCGATGTTAGGCTCAACGCGTATGGCCGCGGAGCTTATTCCTCATGCCAATGCCCTCGGGTATTCACCCGATATCTGTTCATACCTGACATCGGACATCGGGTCCTACGTAACAGGCCAGACGCCCCTGACAAAGATCTTTGGTATCGAAAAAGTCCCCAAACCGGATGTCCTGGTTTTTAATACCAACCAGTGCCGGGACGTGAAAGACTGGCTCGCCTGGTATGCCCGGGAATTTAAGGTTCCTATGCTGGGCATTCACACGCACAGGAACCCTTCCGGATTAAACGATACCGTCATCTCATCCGTAGCCAAACAGATGGAGGAAATGGTAGAACCCTTAGAGCAAATATCGGGAAACAAATTCGATATTGATGAGCTCAAAAAGAGGGTTGCGCTTTCCCGGGAGTGTTCCGCTCTCTGGAAGACGGTGCTGGATACCGCTGCCAACGTCCCTTCTCCCTTAACTTTTTTTGACGGCACCATTCATATGGGGCCGGCCGTGGTATTAAGAGGCAATCAACAGGCGGTCGATTATTATAAATTATTGATTGCGGAACTCGAAGAAAGGGTAAAAAACAAAGAAGCGGCTGTGGAAGGCGAACGTTTCCGTCTTTATTGGGAAGGCATGCCCATCTGGGGCCGGCTGAGGGCCCATTCCGAATTATTCACCTCCCTGCAGACCTGTGTGCTGGCTTCCACCTATTGCAATAGCTGGATATTCACCGATTTTGATCCGGAAGATCCCTTTAACAGCACGGCCAAAGCCTACACGGAATTGTTCATCGTGCGTGGCGATGATGTTAAGGAACAGTACATGAAGCGGATGATCGACCATTTTAAAATCGATGGTATCATTTACCATGACGCCAAGACCTGTCCCAACAATTCCAATAACCGTTACGGCATGCCGCAGCGGCTGGAAAAGGAGACCGGTCTCCCCAGCCTGACCATCAATGGCGACCTGAACGATATGCGCCTGGTTTCCGATGAACAAACCAGGACGAATGTCGAAGCTTTTATAGAACAATTAGAGGAGAACAGGTAAAATGTTTGATAAATTATTTAATCCGAAAGCAGTAGCGATTATCGGCGCTTCCCAGAAGACGCTGTCCATCGGGAATGTCATAACCCGCAACCTGATCAAATACGAATATAAAGGGCCAATCTACCCTATAAATCCCAAAGCCGATGAGATTTGCGGACTTAAAGCCTACCCCTCTATCAAAGATGTGCCGGGGGAAGTGGATGTGGCACATCTCAGTATCCCCGCCAAATTCGCGCCCATGGCAATCGATGAATG
>JAGLQA010000237.1 GCA_023137075.1 Candidatus Aminicenantota bacterium | reverse complement strand
CTAAAAATAATGACGCACCCTTGAGGCGTATCGGGTTTCCCTTGACATTTTATCCGATTTAGTCTATATATATACTTAGTTATCAACACAGAGAATCCTATAATTAATTCTAAATTTTTCCGAAGGAGGAACACATACCGATGAGCAATATAGGTAATTACGACAAGCAAGTGAAAAATTTCACCTGGGAAATTTCAGAAAAAGAGCTGGAATATAAAAAAGGAGATGTGATCAACATCGGTGAATACTGCAGTGACCGCATATGCCGGCTTGGGAAAGGAGATAAATTGGCACTCATCTGGCAGGGGCACAGCGGAGATGTTAAAAAATATACCTTTGACCGGATGCGTGTTCTGACCAATACGATTGCGCAATACTTAGTCGATAAAGAAATTAAACCCGGTGAACGGGTATGCCTCTTTATGGATAAAATCCCGGAACTATACTTCGGCTTCTTAGGTATTTTGAAAATGGGCGGTATCTGCCAGCCCCTCTTTTCCGCTTTCGGGGGGGAATCTCTTTTCACCCGGCTTGAGGATGCAGAAACAACCGCTGTTTTAACCCAGAAAAAGCATCTTGGTAAAATTAGAAAAATAGTACAGGATTTACCACATCTGAAACATATTATCGTGGTAGATGATGAAGGCCGCAAGCCGCTGCGGGAAAAAGAATGTTCCTTTTCAATGGAAAAAGAGAAAGGGATTGAGCATTTTGACATTTATCCCGCCACTGCCGAAACCCCCTCGGTACTCCACTATACCTCCGGTACAACCGGTAAGCCAAAAGGCGCCTTGCATGTACACTACTCCCTGGTTTCCCAATACATGACGGCAAAATATGTCCTGGATTTTCAAGAAGAGGATATTTATTGGTGTACAGCCGATCCCGGTTGGGTAACGGGAACCTCTTACGGAATCATTGGTCCCTGGTCGAACGGCATCACCCAATGCGTGTTGGATGCCGGTTTTAGGGTTGAAAGCTGGTACCGGTTCATCCGGGATCATGGAATCACGGTGTGGTATTCAGCGCCTACAGCCATCCGGTCACTGATGAAAGATGGGACAGCAGCAGCCAAAAAGTTTAATCTCTCCTCTTTGCGGCACCTGTGCTCCGTTGGTGAGCCCCTGAATTCCGAAGCCGTGATTTGGTCGACTAAAGCTTATGGCCTCACCTTTCACGATACCTTCTGGCAAACCGAAACCGGTAGTATGATGATTTCAAATTATCCGGGCATGAAGATTAAACCCGGTTCCATGGGGAAACCCTTTCCCGCTGTTTCCGCGACTGTGGTAGACTTAAAAACCCATGAACCCATCGAAAAACCCGGGATTGTCGGCCTGATTGCCATCAAGCCCGGTTGGCCTTCCATGTTCCGTACCTATTGGAATAACGAAGAGGTTTATAAAAGCAAATTCATCAATGGTTGGTATATATGCGGCGACCGGGCCAGTATCGATGAAGAAGGCTACTTCTGGTTTGTGGGCCGGGATGACGATGTCATTAATACGGGAGGGCACCTGGTTGGACCCTTCGAAGTCGAATCCGCCCTGATCGAGCACGAGGCAATAGCTGAATCCGCCGTAGTTGGCAAACCGGACCCGGTAAATATGGAAGTGGTGAAAGCGTTCATCACCTTGAACCCTGGGTATGAGCCGACTGACATGCTGGAATTGAAAATCATGAATTTTATTCGCAAAAAACTTTCTCCCCTGGCCATGCCACAGGAGATCGAGTTTATGGACAAATTGCCCAAGACCCGCAGCGGTAAAATTATGAGGCGAATGTTAAAAGCGAAGGAGTGGGGTGAAGAAATCGGTGACACCTCAACCCTGGAAGATGAATAGCATTTTGTAATTTTTGAATTAATCAACAATTTGAAATTTAGAATATATTCATGGTATAATTTCCATTATCAATCGTCTTTTAAACTAACCTAACAAGGAGAACAAGATGTCAGATATTAAAGATGCTATTTTAGAGTACGTAAAAGAAGAATATTTGGATGAGGATGATGATGGCGACGTCACCTATGACACAAAATTAATTTCCGGCGGTATCGTAGATTCCTTTTCTATGATATCACTCAAGCGTTTTTTAGAAATGAAATACAAGATTCAGATCCCCGACGCAAAAGCCACACCCGAAGCTTTTGATTCGGTGAACCGCATCGTCGAACTGCTGAAAGAATTCGACGTGAAGTAGGGGAGGCAGCAATGTCATTCAGTGATAAAAGCCGGGAAATAATGAGCCGGGAATTGGAAAGCATTAAAGAAGCCGGTCTCTTTAAAGAAGAACGCATCATTTGCGCGCCCCAGAATTCGGAAATTGAAGTCGTCTTTCCCCTCGGCTCCGAGGAGAACCGGGTGATTAACATGTGCGCCAACAATTACCTCGGTCTTTCTTCTCATCCCGATGTGATCGAAGCGGCGCGAAAAGGTCTCGACCACCGTGGATACGGTATGTCCTCGGTACGGTTTATTTGCGGAACCCAGGATATTCATAAACAATTGGAAGATAAATTGTCCGAATTCTTAGGCACGGAAGATACAATACTGTTCCCCTCGTGCATGGATGCCAACTGCGGTGTCTTTGAAGCCGTATTAAACGAAGAGGATGTCATGATAGCGGACCGCCTGGTTCATGCCTCCATCGTTGACGGTATGCGACTGGCAAAAGCCCAGCAGGACACATACAAACACTCCAACATGGGCCACTTAGAAAAAAAGCTGCAGTTGCACCAGGACAAACGGATACGGATGATTATAACGGACGGCAATTTTTCCATGGACGGCGACCTGGCCAAATTGGACGAAATTGTGGCATTAGCGGAAAAATACGATGCCCTGGTCTTTGTCGACGATTCCCATGCATCCGGTTTCATCGGGAAAACCGGCAAGGGAACCCACGAACACTGCGGTGTTATGGGTAAGATCGATATTATAACCACCACTCTTGGCAAAGCCTTAGGGGGCGCTTCCGGCGGCTGCGTGTCAGGCAGAAACGAAATCGTGGAGATGTGCCGGCAGAAAGCCAGGCCCTACCTCTTCTCCAACACCATAGCCCCGGTGATTGTAGAGGGTGCCCTGGCCGTCCTGAACATGATCTCCCGGAATACGGAAAGACGGGATAAATTAGAAAAAAATACCGAATTCTGGAGAAAAGGATTAAAAGAAGCCGGGTTCGTGATAAAAGAAGGTGAAACACCCATCGTACCGGTGATGCTTTTTAATGCCAAACTCTCCCAGGATTTTGCGAAGGACCTTTATGATATGGGTATTTATGCCATCGGTTTTTTCTTCCCCGTGGTACCGAAAGGCAAGGCCCGGATTCGCACTCAGCTCTCGGCGGCCCATGAGATGCACCACCTGGAAAAGGCCCTTGAAGCTTTCATCAAAGTCGGCAAGAAGTACGATATTCTCAACAAGACCAAACAGGAAATCATCGAAACATACGGTGATTAAAAACTTTACTCAACTTTGCTTCCAGGAGGTTTAAATTACATGATACCTGGATATTTTCACAGACTATTTTTGGTTAAAATAATACTCATATTTTCGCTTCTATTCCTGATTGCCTGCGCGGCAAACAGGAAGACAGGAAAACCCATGACCCTCAACTATTTCGAGTACAACCGGGGAAAATCCTTTCCCACGAGATCGGATATCGGCATAAGGTATGGAGATTCCGATTATACCTTTCACCATGTCTACTTAGAAGACGAATCCTTTTTCCCGGACAATTCCATCATTCCCAATGCCTTTCTGTCACCCCTGTTCGATTTGAAACTTCTATCCGCTGCCGATGCTTTTACCGAACCCTATTACAACATGCGCCTGTTACATTTTTTCAAGAAAAAACCCCGGTTCGGTGTCGGGATTGAACTGCTGCACCTGAAGGTATTTTTAATAAACAAGGACCAGCGTGTTCATATGTCCGGCACATACAAAGGCAGCCCGGTAGACCGGGAAGTCAGGATCGGCGACTACTTAGATCTTTTTAATGTTTCCCACGGCGTCAACCATGTCAGCCTTTTATTCAATTACAGGTGGATGCTCTCGAAAACGCCACACATTACGGACGGCAGGTTTCAACCCTTTGTCTCCATATCGGCAGGCCCGGCAGCGCCGCACTTAGAACTTAACCTCAAAGACGGTGACAACGTCGAAAAAAAAGCCTATTCCTATCAATGGGGCCGGCACAATTGGGGCATGGGAATGGGATTCGGTACCCGGTATAAACCGAACCGGCACTTTGGTCTATATTTCCAATATAGATTAACTTATTCTCATTTGCACGGCATGTATTTTGATAATGCTCCCGGTACCACCAGGGTTAGGATGGATTTTTTCGCCCATCATCTCCAGTGGGGCATCTCCATCATGTTATAAAATTAATCTAACTAAATTCAAAGAAAACGAATAAATCCGGCGTTCAAAGCGCCCCATTAACTTTTTTACCTATTGCATATAGATGTTCACTGGTCCGGATAAAAAGCATCTGACCGGAGATAGCTGGAGAAGCAAGGCATACTTCATGCATCCGGTTGGTTGCCAGACATTGATAGCGAGGGCCGGCCTTAACTATACTGATATTTCCATATTCATCGGTGAAGTAAAGTTTACCATCCGCTGCCACAGGGGAGGTAGTGAAAGCGCTGTTATCTCCACCCACACGTTCACGATAAACCTCTTCGCCGGTTTTCGCTTGATAGCAGGACAGGAGGCCGTTATTCTTTATCACATATAGGTAACTGCCGTAAACAATTGGTGTGGGCTGATAGGCACCGCGTCTCGGTTTGAACCAGGTTACAAATTCATTCGATGTTTCTCCTTTTGACAGGGTAATATCACCCTTCGCGTCTAAGCGGATTGCATAGATTGGTCGCAGCCGACCATGGCCATTGGTGATAAATACCAGGCCGTGCCCGGTAACAGGTGTAGGTACCGGTACATCTCCACCTCCTTTTAACTTCCAGAGTTCTTTACCCGAATTAACCTCATATGCGCCAATATGCTTATATCCATTAACAATGACCTGGATGCGATCTCTTCCCTCGTGTATCGTTGGGGTGCCCCAGGTGGGATTTTCATCCCTCAGTGTGCGCCAGATCTCATAGCCGTTCTCAACATTTAATGCGGCAATAAAAGACTGGTTATTCACATCGCATAAGATAATGACCCTATCTTTGTAAATAATTGGTGAACTGCCAAAACCCCACTGGATTTTCGGAGCGTCGAAGGCGCCAGAATTTAAATAACCAAGATCTTTCTTCCATAAGAGTTTACCCTCCATGTTATAGCAGTAGAGCCCTTCAGAACCAAAAAAGGCAACCAAATGCCTGCCATCAGTGGCTATGGAACAATTAGCATGGCTGGACTTGATATGACGCTTTACTTGCGGTATACCGCTGTGTGCTGTCTTCTCCCAGGTTATTTGCCCGGTTTTCCTGTTTATACAATAAACTCGAAAATGATGAATAAAATTTTCCGGGTTGTCCGGGCTCTCACCATAGAGCCCAACCTTAAGATACGGCTTATCAGCCTTACCGACCGCGGTAGTAATAAAAACCCGGTCTTTCCATACAACCGGGGAAGAATGCCCCAGGCCCGGTATAGGGGTCTTCCATAGGATATTTATACCTTTCTTAACATCCCATTTTAATGGAATATCCTGGTCATGGGCAATGCCTGCCGCCCGAACGCCGCGGAAAGAGGGCCAGTTTTTCGCCCCTGGGGGCACCTTATATTCTTCCTCTATTTCTTCAATTCCAGATTTTTCCTGTTTTAAAGACTGCTGCGCAGACATTTTTTGTTCTTGCTCCCGGTTTTTAGCACAGAAAACGAAGAATAAAAGAAGAACAAAAAATAAGATAAAAACTCTGACCTTTTTTTTCATTTTAACTCCTATTTTACAGTATCTTTTTACGTTTATACCGGAAGAACACCAGGTTTTTTGTGGTAAATTTTTTCAAATTGATCGGCAAAATGACTCTTACCGCATAATAACATAGTAGAGTAGGGCATAAGCTGCTTTACTTTTTGTAAAATATCCCCGGCCATTTGCCGGATCTCCCATTGGGCATGTTCGTCATCCCGCAGGCGAATGAAATGATACAGTTCTCTAAGGTTCATCTTCATGATCAGCATACGGCGGTGCGAATTTGTCAATACATAATCCGCCGCTTCCCGGTACCGTTCCTTCAAATCCAGGTAACATTCATTGGTTTTTTCGATAATTTTTTTAAACTCATCCTGCAGACCGTTTATTTTAATGCTCTCCGGAATCGTATTACCAAACTGAATATCATAGTCGCCGGAAACCAGGGTAGCGAGACGGTGCCGCTTTAATTGGGCAAAATTCGATGCGCTGCCCACAGCCTGGAAGGTAATGTCTACCATCTCGAACTCCCGGGGTGGGGAATCGAAAAATTCCATGTTCTTAAACAGGTCTCTGAATATGGTCTCTTTTTGAGACGCATATAAGCCCTTTATTATTTCATAAGCTTTGATGTAATCGAGGGAGTTATATTTGGACAGGAATGAAGCCAGTATAATGTCATCCCCATTTTCCGTATACCTGGTTATTTTTGTTTCAAGGTCTTGTTTTTTTTCTTTTTTCGATGCCCCGGGGGAGTGATTGGTACTTTGACCGATAGTATCAAAATTATGTTTAAAAGAACCGGATAAATATTTCTCAAATTGAGAAGGTTCGGAAAAAAGAAAAATCGACGGGGCAACCGGGTAAACCAGGTCGTACATTTTGCGGCCGATACGGCGGACTTCTTCTCGCCTGCTCAGGTGAAAGCGGCGAAAGAGATGTTCCAGGTTACGGGCATTTATTGTCAGTCCCACCTGTCCCTCGCTGGCCAGGGGAAGGATAAACCTGGCGTCTTCTTTTGCCAGGTTTTTTAACAATTTCCGTCCCTCTTTATTATTGCTTACTTCGGGGAAGTGCGACAGGTTATAATCCTGCAATATAGAAGCGGATTTTTTGTAGAATTCGTACTGCAGCCGGATGATTTTTCGATACATTGCCTGGTCAGCCGGGTCTTTTATCTCTGCAGGAGGAACATAGTCCCCCTTGAGCGTTACATATCTCTGGGATTTTTCGGTATAGGAAACCAGGCGAAATTTCTCTATTTCTTCAAGCGCCAACCTGGATATTCCCATCAAATCAAAATTAAAAACAGCATGTTCGGCAACGGAATGGTGCCCCATCTCGAATATGATGATCCTGTTTGAAACTCTTGCCTTTTTCAGATCATTCCTGGCCTTTTTTCTCAGCCCAGGGATATCCTCGGAACTGCGGCTTATTCTCGCGTAAGCAGAGCTAAAAATCTCCGGGGTTAATATTTCCCTTTGAGTGGCCTCGCATTTTTTTAGAATTTCCACCTCCACGTTATAGCCGGCGAGTTCTATTTTCAAAATCTACCTCCAATCGGACCGGTTATTCGGGTACCTCCGTTGAATGCTTATATTCGGAAATTGTTTGTACGATTTTTTGCGCACTCTCATCTATGGTGTTGTTATTCCAGATCTCAAAAACCTTCAAATTGTCTTCTTTTATCGTTTCTAAATAGACCTTCTCTCTTGTTTTGATGTATTCGGAGTCGATTTTTCGTAACTCCTTATCGAATTCCCTGGAATCTAATTTTTTCAGATCCAACCGGATTAAAAAAATGAGGTCATAAGTTTTTATCCAGAATCGATACAAGTCTTCAAGAATTCCGTTTTTTATCTTAAGTTTTTCGCTAAATTCTTTGTCTAAAACAGAACATTTCCAGTAAATCCACTGATCCAGGATCGATCGGTCACAGAGCAGGTATTCCAGGGGATTAATAGAATGGACATTTTCTTCGTTAACCTGGGTGGAAAGGTAAAAAAACTGGCTCGTGAAAGTTGATTTCTTATCATTATCAAAGGGATTCTTGCCGCTAATTTCAGGAACATGATCGACCTTATACTTAAGAGATAAAATTTTTTTTACCTCTTTAAGCAGCGATGTTTTACCACTTCCGGATATCCCGGAAAACGAAATTTTAATCATGGAGAGATTTTAATCCAATATTCTATTTATGTCAAATATAAAATGAACCGAATCTCTCTCCTTAATGTTCGACACCTTTGAACGCACCCCTCTATCTTTTATTTTTTTAAAAAAAAGAGAATACCTATTGATTAAAGTGGCAGATATGTGATAAATTCTATACTAAACGATTATGAAAATAAAAATATGTTTATCATTGCTTTTAGTGTTATCTGTCGGATTAAATTCAGGGGTGACTCAAAAAAATAAAAAAAGAGAAGACCGTGAAGAACGCAAAAAGCAAAAACTAATGAGATTGATTGACAAAAGTAAAGCCGGCCAGGCAGCGGGATCAATTGAAAAGCCCCCGGAAGTCCTGATGCATGATTACGGCGACTTCACGGAAGAGGTCTCAAAATTCTGGGGAAATGTTGAATTTATCTGGGATGAATACCGGATTTTCGCCGACTATATCGAATGGGATAAAAAGACAAACATAGTCATTGCAAAGGGCCGGGTTACAATGACTTCGAAAGAAAGCGTAGTCAGCGGCGAGAAGCTCAAAATCGACCTGAGAGAGAAAACCGGCGAATTGTATGATGCTTACGGCCAGATGCAGCCCACTGTTCGTTACACTGCCGATGAATGGAAACAAACGGAAAATGACACATATAAGTTCAAGGATTTGCAATTTACCTCCTGTGCCCAATGTGTGCCCCGCTGGATAATAATCTGTACGAAAGGGAAAATAAAAAAAAAAAAATATATAAAAATGCAAGATGTTGTCATTAAAATAAAAAAGACACCTTTTCTCTATCTGCCCTATCTCAGTTATCCCATCGGCGACAGGGCAACCGGGTTTTTATTCCCTTCGCCCGGTAACCATTATATAGGGGGAACCACGTTAAAAAATGCCTTCTATTGGGACATAAAATCCAATATAGACCTGACCTTATATCTTGATTACTACTCGAAGGCCGGTTGGGGCCTGGCCGAAGAATTCAGGTACCTGTTTAAAAATATGGAAGGAAATCTCAAATTCTACCTGCTGAAATACCGCATGTCGGAAGTTGAGAATGACGGTATAACCCGGAACGTGTTTTTGAAGAATTCGCAAATCGATTATTACATGAATTTCAAACATGTTCATAATATTCGATTTTTAGATTCGACAAAGATTGTTATGGATGTGGATAACCAGAGTGATCCCGCATTTTTACGGCTGTTTGATAATAATTTCGACCGTTCCCTGAGCAACCGCTATCACTCATCTATTTTTATAAAAACCGCTCTGAAAAACATTTCCCTATCCGTCAGAGCCAGGAAGAATGTAACCTTTTACAACATCGACGGAACAGAAGACTCGAATATTCTTGTGTATCTTCCTTCCGTCTCCTTCAATGTAAACCAGCAAAAAATATGGAGAATTCCCGGTTATTTTTCTTTGAATTCGGGATTTGAACGGGTGACCAGGAGTGGAATCAGCTATGAAGAGGGAGAAGAGCATTATGAACCGGATTTTACATCCCAGAGAATCAATGTAATCCCAAGATATACCCTGAGTTTGTTCACCCTTCCCTGGCTTAGTTCCACGATTAACCTGATGTCCAAGATCAGCTACTACTTTCAAAGTAAGGATCCGGTAGAAAAAAAGATTGTCGATAAACCGCTTTATTTATATTATAATATGGTTAACGGCAATTTAAAAGGCCCTGTTTTTTTTAAAATTTTTGAAACGAAAAAAAGTAAAATTAAACATTTGATAGAACCTGATATAACTTTCAGGTATTCGACCCAGGTCGATGATGAATTGATTACCAGGCTGGCACGGGTGGATTTTTCCGACCGGCCTCCATACTCATACATCGGCTTCGGACTCACTACCAGGTTATTGAAAAAAAATAAGGAGGAGAACTCATATCCAAAGGACATACTATCTTATACCATCAGCCAGAATTACTATTTTGATCCTAGAGAGGCCAACTTTTACCGGAAAATCGATGGAGAGTTCCCAAAATTCTCAGAGTTGAGCAACCGCTTAATGTTACGTTTTATCGAAGATTTCTCCGTGGACCTTTCATTGGCGTATAACCACTATATAAAAAAATTCCAACGGTTCAATGTCCTGGTATCCTTTAACAAAGAAGACAGTATCATTAAAGGTTCGGTCGCTTACACCATATATAGAAATCCATATAAGGAAAATTTTTTCAGGAATAAAACCTATTTGAGAGGGGATCTTGACTTAGATATTCCCGGTTTTCCCTTGAAACTCAAAACCGGCATAGATTATGATGTGACCGACAATGTGTTCAGGTACGGATCGATTTTGACATCCTTTGATTACCAATGTATCAATTTTAATGCGGAATTAAGGGTTTATACCCGTTTTTCCGGTGAACTTGACTACCAATATAATTTTGGGATATCCTTCGGAAATATCGGCCTTGTCAGGGATTTCTTAACCTCGCAAAGGTGACCGCGGATCAATGAAACGAGTATTCATAACAGGCTGTTCGGGTTTCCTGGCATCTTACCTGGTCGACCTGCTTCACAAGGAAGGCACCTGCAGGTTATCCGGCATTACGGAAATTCCGGGTTTCGACTCCGACAGGATCGATGTTTATAATATCGATATCCGGAATAAAGAAAAACTCTTTTCAATCGTAAAAAAAATAAAACCCCATGTCACCTTTCACTTAGCCGCAATTACCAACGTGGGCTTTTCCTGGAAGAACCAGGATTTGACCTATGAAGTAAACTTTATCGGAAGTTCAAATTTACTCGAAGCCATCGCCTTATTCGCCGCGGATTCCCGGGTGCTGCTAATGAGTTCGGCGGAGTTATATGGAGATAAGGAAAAGAAACTACTGGACGAAAATACGGCAATATCGGTGCGGAATCCCTACTCCTTATCGAAGTATGCCATGGAATTGGCGGCCGACCTCTCTATCAAATCAAAAGACCTTGACATTATCAAGCTGCGATCCTTCAATTTTACCGGTCCCGGCCAGGATAAAAAA
This sequence comes from Candidatus Aminicenantota bacterium, assembly GCA_023137075.1. Classification (GTDB taxonomy): domain Bacteria; phylum Acidobacteriota; class Aminicenantia; order UBA2199; family UBA2199; genus JAGLQA01. The sequence continues at coordinate 6,226 of JAGLQA010000237.1, read as the reverse complement.
TTTGTCACCTCCGATTTCTCTTCGCAAATTGCCGCACTGGAAAAGGGTAAAAAAGAACCGGTGATACGCGTCGGTAACCTCTCCGCTGTTCGAGATTTTTCCGATGTCCGGGATACGGCCCGTTATTTAAAGATCATATCCCAGAAAGGCAGTAGGGGAGACATCTACAACCTGTGTTCCGGTACAACCTATTCCATAAAAGAGCTGCTCGACATCTTGCTCTCATTTTCCGGTAAAGAGATTAAAATCGTGGAAGATAAAGAGAGGTTCAGGTCTTTGGATATTCCCAGGCTGGCCGGAGACAATTCATTAATACGGAAAAAATTTAATCTTCAACCGCAGTATAAAATCGAACAAACGCTGCTTGATTTGCTAAATTACTGGAGGGAGAAAATCCATTAATGCTGATACATCTTGTAACCGATCGATTCTCCCTGGGCGGCGGTATCGAGCATATCTATCAAATTGTAAAAGGTCTCAAAGAGTTTAAATTCGGCATATTTGCGAAATCCGGCAGAGCAGAGCAAAAATTCAAAGACCTTGAAAATGTCAAGATTTATACGGGCGGGTATCAGCCCGGTTATGTCCTGAAAGATAAACCGGACCTGGTCCATATTCACCACCTGAGACCCCTTTTCTTTTTTTTTAAAAAGCGGTTGGCACCCGCAACCCATGGAAGTATTAGTAAAAGAACCCTGCAGCGTTATAAAATCCCGGTAATCTTTACCGCTCACGGTCTCCATATCCATAAATATGAATTTTCCGGTTTAATACGTGATAAGCTGAAATATACCCTGAGATTTTATCTTGAGAAGATAATCTTAAAAAAACCCGCCGGGGTGATAGCCGTATCACATGAAGACCGGGACTTCTTAGAAAAAAAATACCTATTAAAAAATGTCGTTTACCTGACCAATGGTATCGATTTTACAAAAATCAGCCGAACAACCGGATCAAAAACAGACCTGAGAAAGGAGTTAAACCTACCGGCCCGTCATTTTTTATTCATAACTGTCGCCCGCTTCGATTATCAGAAAGGATACGACATCCTGGTTCAGGCGATTGCCCGGTTAAAGGAAAAATTCAGCCGGGAAACGGAAAAAATCCGTTTTATTTTTGTGGGCCATGGTTCCGAATTTGAGCGGATGAAAGCCCTGAGCCGGGAACTTTCAGTCTCCGAATATATCTCTTTTTTAGGAGAGAGAGTGGATGTTTATAAACTCATAAAAGCCTGTGATGTTTTTCTGCTTCCCTCACGGTGGGAAGGCCTGCCCATTGTCTTATTAGAAACAGGACTGCTGCAAATCCCGGTTCTGGCATCGGAAACCTATGGTAACAGGGAGATATTAAAAGGAGATAAGGGAATTCTCTTTAAAAATGAAGATGTTGAGGAATTGGCCGTCGCAATAAAAGATGCTGCTGCCGGCAAATACGATTTGAACCGCTGCGCCAGGAATCTTTTCACAGAGGTTGAGACCAATTACAACCTGGGAAAAATGTTGAACGGCTTGAGGGAGATTTACTCGTCTTACAAAACCCGGTGATTCCACGGGTTATATAGATTGATTTATGTTATCAAAAGCATCCTTTGCCGCTTTGAAAATAACTTTCAATTTAACCGGTTTGGTAAAAAAATCGTTAAATCCCACTTTTTTACATTCCGAAACTCCAAAAAGGGAAGAGTAACCGGTAACCGCGTATATGACGGCTCTCGATTTTTTTTCGCGAATATGTTTACATAATTCGATTCCGTTCATCCCCGGGAGGTTGAGATCGAGGAAGATAACCGGGATATCTTCCTTTTTTAGAATATCCAGGCCCTCTTCAGCGTTGGTTGCTATTCTAACTTCATATCCTTTGTTGGTAAGGGCTTCCCCTAATATATCGCAAATAAATTCTTCATCATCAACAATTAGAATCTTTTTCTCTACCATTTTCCTCTATTTTATATGAAAAATAAATTTTTTTCAATACCTAACACCCTATTTTTTTTAAATTCCGACTACAGCCTGCATACCTTTCATAAAGCTAAATTAATATATTTGAATCATCGCAGCCATGACGCATCCCGGTCTGTTTTTAATACAGCCCGATGCTTTTCAGTTCCAGGGCGCCCTCTGTACCCGGATAGGCAATACCGTTGTTTATGGTAAAAAAGATGGAATTGATTTTGGAGATTTCCGGTTTTTCTCGTAAGCCGTAAACCAGGTGAAACCGGTCAAAGGGAATGTGGATTCTTTTCCACTCCCTACCGCAAAGAAAGGAGTGACTGTACCATTTTTCGCCCTCACTACCGGTGGTGCGCAGTTCTACCCAGAATCTCAGTCTCTCATTAGATTTTGCCTCAAAAACCATACCGGCGAAACCCGAAAAATCAAAATTCTCCCTGTGCGCTAAACAGGACCAGAAATCTTCTTTGCCCGGCTCTTTTTGCAGGTGGAATTTGAGTTTTGTGATTAATTCATCAGCTTTCCCCACATCGTAACTGAGAGTTCCCTCTGAACTGCTGTTAGGCTCGGCCTTGAAAAAATTCTTTCTATCAACCAGGAGCTTTTTTAATTCTATTTCGTCTTCTTCGAGATTTTGTGGTTCACCCGGGTATTTGACATTTAAAAAGAAGGGATTGGTCAGGATCCACGGCAGTTTTTTAAAACTATTTTTAGCCACATAGACTTCGATATAATAGACGCCCGGTTGATTTACCTCCAGGTTAACCTCTTTTTTTGTATTGCCCGGTATTTTTTTATATAGGCCGCCGTTTCGTTTAACCAGGATGTCCGTCGCAAAGGTAAAGGGCAGCGTAATTTTTATCACACCTGCTTCCGCATCGGAACTGTCGCCCATTTCAATTATATTACCGTCTTCCCCGGTAAAAGAGGCCTCGAAACCATTTGCCGGTGCGATTGCCTCGATTACGTTAAAAAAATGCCCTTTTTTCAGGGACAAAATAATACTCGACTCGGCATGCCCTGCTTCCTGCGAAAATTCCTCATCCACCTTTACATATACCGTTAAGATTTCGAACATTGCTTTATAAGAAGGAAAATGGAAGCGGATTTTTTTGGTTACCGGCAATTTGGCATGGGCGTCCAGGGCGTAAATACCGTAGTATTTTCCCCTCCTATTGATCTCATTCCACTTTGCTATATTTTTTTCCGGGTAGTGCAGGGTCTTAAGCAGGGCGTAGTTGTGATTAAAGGGATACCGTGCTAAGAAAGCCAGGAATTGAAAAATAGAGAGTTTCCCCGCGCAACTTGCGGCGCTCAACACTTCGATGCCGGTAAAATCTTTGACATCCCAATCGGTCCAGGCGATCCGGTCATAAGGGTGGGAGATAAAACATACTCCCTTGTCGGCAATCACGTCGTTAATCGCCTCCTGGGGTTCCGGAGGGAAGATATAACCGGGAATGCTAAAACCCGCGGCAGCCAGGTGGCCGCAATTCAGGGAAAATTCCGAACCGCCGATAAGCAGGACATGGTCGTAATAAGCCGTCGCTTTCACGCAAGGGATATTGGGTCTACCGTGATCCGTCAATATGACAAAATCGAGATTTCGTGAAGAGGCGGCCCCGGTGATTTTCCGCAGGTCACCCGTACCGTCGGAAAAGACGGAATGCAGGTGATAAACGCCTTTTTTATAATAGGCCGGCATCGGGTTGTCGTTTTTCTCCGCTTTATAAAAAAGAGAAGGCCAGATGGTAATGATCAACAGGATCAGGATTACAATCAGCGTATATTTTAATACCCGTTTTACTTTTCTTCGTTTCATTGGTTTCTCAATATATTAAACAATCAAGCAGTATTATATCACTCGCCGCCCACCCAGTCAAAATGACGGATAAAAGCGTTCAAGATTACTATGGACTAAATTCAGCCACGGATTTACACGGTGGGACACGGATAAAAGCATTCAAGATTACTAAGATCTTAATAGCCCACAAATTAACTCAAATTGACACGGATTTCAAAAAAAAGTAAACCAACTATAGGATTGAAAGACGGGGGAATACCAAATCCTGGCCGGCTCCATACAGTTCTAAACAGGTGGTGGATTTAGGGATTGATCCATACATTGTTAATCTCAAACCATCATGCTATAATCTTTTATGAAATGGAATAAACCGGGAAGGAGGACATAATGCCGGATGATTTAGCGATTATAAAAGAATTGAAAAAAGCAATCGGAATACAATTACAGCAGATCGAGTATGACCGTATAGAAAGGTATGAAAATAACGGTTATGCAGTAGATGAGCAGGGGCAGGTAGTAGGATTAAATTTAGATGTGATAAAGAAAAAAAATTCCCCGGAAATTCTGCCGAAGTTTAAGCATCTCCGAAAACTCAGTTTGACTTTAACTATACTAAAAGATTATTCCTTTATCTCCAGTCTAAGTCGATTAACGAATTTATACATTGGTGAAAATCAAATCACGGACATCTCTGCTCTATTCGGATTGAATCGATTAACTCAGTTAGTTTTAACCGATAATCAAATCACGGATATCTCATATCTCTCAAATCTGACTAAATTAAAACGCTTAGATTTAAGTTGTAATCAAATCACGGATACCTCCGCTCTTTCGTTGCTGAATGGATTAACACAGTTAGATTTAAGTGGAAATCAAATCAAGGATATCTCATATCTTTCAGGTTTGTGCCGATTAACTCAGTTAGTTTTAACCGATAATCAAATCACGGATATTTCTTCTCTTTCGTTGCTGACTGGATTAACCGAGTTAAGTTTAGCTGGAAACAAAATCACGGATATCTCCTTTCTTTCGAGGCTGATTAGATTAACCAAGTTAGGTTTAGCTAGAAATCAAATCAAAGATATCTCCTTTTTGGGGGGGCTGAATCGACTATCGAATTTATATTTAGAAAATAATAAAATCACGGATATCTCCTCTCTTTCAGGTCTGCCTTTATTAAAAGAATTAAATCTAAATGATAATAAAATCACGGATATCTCCTCTCTTTCAAATTTGAAGCAACTCACCTTTTTAAATTTGATTAAAAATAAAATAACCAAATTACCAGAAAACATTGTGAACTATTGGTTGGAGATAGATGTGGAAAAAGATACTGCATATTCCTTTCGTGACAAGGGTGTTTTCTTGAATGGCAACCCCATTGAGAAGCCACCGATTGAGATTGTGCGAAAAGGCGGGAGAGCGATATGGGCCTATTTAAAATCCTTGGATGAAAAAGAAAAAGAGAATTTGCCGGTAAACGAGGTGAAGGTACTGTTAGTGGGCGACGGTGGGGCGGGTAAGACCTCCTTGACCAAATGCCTGCGCGGCCTGAACTTTGACAAGGATGAAGCCAAAACCGACGGCATCAATATCGAAGCCTGGGAGATCGAAGACGGCGGCCGCAAAATAAAAGTCAACCTATGGGACTTCGGCGGCCAGGAGATCATGCACGCCACCCACCAGTTCTTTTTGTCCCAACGCAGCCTCTATATCCTTGTCTTAGACGGTAGAAAAGATGAGAAGACCGAATATTGGCTCAAACACATCGAGAGCTTTGGCGGCGATTCCCCGGTGCTTGTGGTGATGAACAAGATCGATGCTAACCCCAGTTTCGACGTGAACCGCAAATTCCTCCGGGACAAATACCCCAATATAAAAGGCTTCTTTCGCATCTCCTGTGCAAAACAAACCGGGGTAGCGGCCTTTTGTACGGCTTTAAAAAGAGAATTGCCCCGGGTGGAAATACTCAGCACCACTTGGCCGTCTGCCTGGTTCCGGGTCAAAAGCGAATTGGAAAATATGACGAAGAATTTTATCTCTTACGAGGAGTATACCGCCATATGCAGCCGGGCCGGGATAAACGATGAAGATGAAGCAGGCCGGGATACCTTAGTCGACTTCCTGAACGATTTGGGCGTGGTGCTCCATTTTAAAGAGATGGCATTGGAGGGCACCCACGTGCTGGAACCGGAATGGGCCACCGGCGCCGTTTATAAGATCATCAATTCGCAGCAATTGGCGGACGCAAAGGGTATTTTAAAACTCAACCAACTTTCCGCTATTTTAAAGAAACAAAAAGATGAGGACTTCGATTACCCCAAAAATAAATATAAGTTTATTATCGGGTTGATGAAAAAATTTGAAATCTGTTATGAGATTGATGAAGACCGGATACTTGTTCCCGACCTGCTGCAGGTCGAGGAAATGGAATTTGATTTTCCATACCAAGACTCGCTACAATTCGTGATGG
>JAGLQA010000236.1 GCA_023137075.1 Candidatus Aminicenantota bacterium | reverse complement strand
CACAAATTATTTTATAGAACCATATATTTAAAGCATGGAAAACAATTCGACTTAGATGTTAAAGAGGGGGAAGGGGTAAGACCATGAGGCCTTACCCCGGGGTACAACCAGTTAAACTTAAGGAGGTGTTTTTTTAAGGGGTTTATTTTATGTTTCTCAAACAATCTTTGTTGACTTCATATTATCTAAGGCTGAAAGATAGTACCGATAAAGCTCGTTAATGATCCAGTAGGAAACCAGGTCGTTCTCTTCTAATTTTTTCGCAAGGTACTTGTCGAAATGGTCTTTCATGTCCCAGGGAGAGTTTCCCTCCCGGTCACTGAGCATTCTCAACTCGGTCATACTATTATTCTCTTTAAAGGAACCCATTGTTTTCACCTTTCTAACAAACAGTTTGCATAATCTAGTTTCAAGCACAGACACTTCAAAAATATATTCATTTTCCCAAATTTCATCTTATTTTACTTTAATACCTCAGGTATAAGGACAGCAAGATTCGTGCCAACTCCCCCGAAAATCCGGAAATGATTTTATATAGGGGAAAAGGGATTTTATTTCATCTTTTGATAATCTTCAAAGGGTGAGACGAAAGTTGACAGTGTCGACGAAAATGGGGCGGAAAAAAGGAGTTGAAGCGAAAAAAAAGTAGTCATGGAATGGATACCCGGGGTTTTATCTTAATATCTATTGAAAGAATGGAATGCGCAAATATGATTGCATGTGCAAAAAATGTACCAGCCTTTTTACGTCTTTTTTACGTTACATCTTTTCCAGACTGTTAGCAGCAGTAAACCCGACAGGAGTGCGGCTGCAGTGGTTATAGAAGCAGCAAAAATATTCCCGTAAATCCAGAAACCGGTGCCGAAAAGAGAACTGTAAATTAAGATCAATCCTAAGAAGACCATGAGTAAATCCGAGGGGAAGCTCCATTTAGTCTTTAAATATTCATCTACATCTTCGCCTGACCGCTTCGCCTCCTCAAGTACTTTCCGCCAACCCGGTCCTCCCGGATGAATCTTGCGGTAAAAGCGGAGAAGGGTTTTCTTTTCCGTCGGTTTGGTCAAAAATGTGAAGGTTATCCATCCGACGGTTGTGATGCCCACACCGATGATCAATTTTTGCCATTCAATTAATTCAGGCAGGCCCAGCTTATTATGGACAATCTCAAAATATACAGCTACTAAAAAGGATATCACCATGGCCGCGATTTCGCTGGCCGCATTGATTCGCCACCAGAACCAGCGCAGCAAAAACAGCAAGCCGGTTCCGGCCCCAATTTGCAGCAGGATGTGAAAGGCCTGGAGCGCATTTTCCAGCAAGAGGGCCAGGGACGCGGACAGAGCCATCAATATCACGATAGATGCTCTACCCACCATTACCAATTGCTTTTCAGAGATATTTTTTGCGATAAAACGTTTGTAAAAATCATTGACGATATAAGAAGCCCCCCAGTTGAGATGTGTGGAAATAGTAGACATAAAAGCCGCTATCAGGGAAGCTACCACCACCCCCAGCAGACCGGCGGGTAAAAAAGTCAGCATAGCCGGGTAGGCCAGGTCATGTTTGACAATCTCAGCAGGGAGTTGAGGAAATGCGCTCCTGAGAGCTTCCAGGTCAGGGAATACTAACAAAGAGGCCAGGGCCACAATGATCCAGGGCCAGGGACGCAGGGCATAATGGGCAATATTAAAAAAAAAGGTGGCCCCGACCGCATGTTTCTCGTTTTTGG
>JAGLQA010000235.1 GCA_023137075.1 Candidatus Aminicenantota bacterium | reverse complement strand
TCCATGGCCAGGTTAATAAGGTCGGCAGATAGATCTTTTAACTCGATAGCGTCTAATGGCGTACGCCCGATTTGGGTCAGGGTTTTCATAAGGGGTTCTAATTCAGGAAATTCCTCATCCTTTAGTGCTTGCAGTGCCTTCTCCGATACATCCGGTAATACCTTGATAAGACTGCGAGGTCGGATAATACTTCGGTCGTAAAGACTGCTTTTTAACTCTTTTTTTTCCCATTCAACTGCTAAATTCATCAACTGAACCAGGTAGCGCGGGCTGTGATCTTGATTACCGTCTGCAAGCCTGTTCCATACCCAATTCCTGGTGAAAGTCGTTCTGCTGCCTTTCATCCGTTCACCTACTAATAGATTCCAGGCGTAAATCACATCCCGCTCACCCCAATTTTCGATATCTCTCGAAGTGATTCTCTCTTCAAGAATCTCTTTAAAAGATTTATTTCTAAGGGCTTGTTTAATAATTACCTTGAAGAATGAAAAACTTTCGTTCCATCTTAACGAGATTGACAGGCCAAAAAGATGACTTTTATTCTCAAACTTCAGCACTTTAAATATATCTTCCCGCAGCATTATTTTAAATTTAAAATTTTCTAAACGGCTGCTGTTCTCAGTGATGAAGGTAAATAGACCTTCCAATGCATTTTTTCTACGCTTCCTGTCTTTTTCAGAATTTCCAAAACCGGTGTCAAGCCCGTCAAAAAGGAGCAGAGTGTCAACTGCCGCAAATTTATCCAATTGAAATAACCACTCTTTGATCATTAGCCTGTACCCTGAAATAGACATAATCTTTTCGATTAACGCGACTATCTTTCGTTCGGAACCGGGTTTTCCTTTCAGGATTTTTGAAATTTTTTTTGTCGGAGCTTCAGGAATATGGGTATCTTTCTCAATCATTGAATAATAGCTGACTAAACAAACATAGCTTGTCCAGAATTCTCTCCATTCAGATTGCCTTTTTTCTAAAATAGATTCAAGTTCAGAGAAGCCATCAGCCCCAAGATATAAAGGATGATTTCTACTCAAACCATGAGGTGATGTGATGATAAAAAAGTCTTGCTTTCCGGTCTTATTTTCCGAAAGTCTACGAAAAATAGCGGTTTTACCGGTGCCTTTTCTACCAAGTACTAAGGGTATCTCAGGGGAAAGGGCTTTCTTCACCATATCTGTTTCTACGAAGGTATCAAGCAAATTTTCTTGTTGTTCCGCGGCCCCTGTGGGAAAACTAAAATTCTCCAGTATTTTGTTTTTTTTCTCACCTAAATCAAGGGGAATGTTCTTTTCTCCGGGAACCGAAAGGAAACGTTCGATCCATTCGCCAACCTGATGATAATTTTTCCACACGTCGTCCCCGGAAAGTATTTTATCTGATGTGGCAATTATCTCCTGGTAGGACACAAAATGAGTTATATCGGTTTCCAATATGTCGCCATTATCAGCGATTGAATTTTTCCATGGAGATATCCAGTCGGAGATCCAATCGACAGCGCGCTGCTTATAACGGCGCACAACCTCCGGGGCTTTGCTTGACGGAATGGGTGAGACCAGGAAACGCACTTCAGGAGAAAAGGATTGTTGGTTTATTTTTCTCCTTGTTTCCGTGGCTAACAATGCTTTG
>JAGLQA010000234.1 GCA_023137075.1 Candidatus Aminicenantota bacterium | reverse complement strand
GGGATTCTTCTTTGGGTACAGCACGTTGTGCCCCTAAATCTGGACCTAATGGCGCTTCTTTCTGGTAACTGACCGGTTTCTTGTGGATCAATTTGCCAAATTTGGTGCTGATAATCAGGTTGCCTTCCTTATCGATACGGGTTCCTCTAACGTTCTTATAAATGAATTTAATATCTGCGGGATTGCCGTCGGGCTTAACGATCCAGTCGTACTCGATCTGTTTTTCGATTCCATAAAGCTTTAAATCGATGTTTTTGTAAAGATTTTTATACAGGATAGCCATTGAAGTAGGAACATCGCAGTGCCATTTGGGTTTATCATTACCGATAAAGTAGTTAACCTTAAGTTTCGCCTTATCGATGGGAACTATTTCAGGATTCTTGTTGGAATTCAAAAACATGAGCCGGGACACATCACGAGAAAAGCGAGTCGATGAGTTAGAGAGTTCATAAGTTGAGAGTCGGTGAGTTGGGGAGTGCTCCTGAGCATTCCCCTCTCGAGAGGGGTGGCCATTAGGGGCAAGGAGAGTCTTTTTACTCTTTTCTCTTTTAAAACTGTCAAACACTAAGCCCTGTTTTGTTAGCCACAGGGTATACCGTGAAGCTTTTACATAAAACTTAGCTTTCTCATTTACCTGGCCCTGGTTGACGATAAAGTAGAGCGGCAATTTGTAATAATCAATTTCGGGCTTCACAACAGCTTCCGGTTGAATATTCTTTGCCTCTGCTCTTAAATCCGGACTTTTAATATCACTTCCTATATGGACCTTATCACTTGTACCTGACAGAAAAGTATAGACCGGTAGCAAAACCGCTAACCCCCCCAATATAAAAAATAAAAAATATCTTTTTTTCATTGGATATCCTCCTTTTTTTTCTAATTAGTTAAGGTAAAACTTCCACCGGTATCTGAAACCGGGGAGTCTTTTTCCTTTATTTTAATCCTATATCCGGCCCCCGGAGCGGTTGTGCCGCCGCTGAAAATGAAAATGGGGGCGGTGCCATACTTTATTACTTCTTGCATCGCGGTTTTGGTAATGATTTTTCCCTTTTCCCTTCTTTTGGCATCCTGATACAGTTTAGCAAGGGAAATCACTCTCAAATCTCTAAAGATCGATAATTCCATTATCTCAATAAGTGGAAAGCGAAAAAAGCACCGTCACTCATCCTCAAACTAAATTGGGACTACCTTACTGCCTTTGTATTCTCTTTTCCATCGAGTAAACAACCTGAACAAACAGCCAAACATCCTCACTGCAACATAGTAAACCCATCTTGGAGCAAATTGATCCCGTTTAAGAAAATGAAGAAAATGTTGATCCGCTACCCTTCGTTTGATTGGCAAGCCCGCATCAAGGAATTGATAAAAAACATCATGAACCAGTGAGGCAAAATATGCTTTGGGTCTAAGTGTTTGTTCATGGGGGATCCCATCAGGTGTTCCAATAACAATATCCCAAATGGCAAATTTTGGAGTACATCCATCCCATGCATACTTTTTAAGTATCTTCGGCTTGCCTTCAGCATTAATTTCCAACCAGCGATTTCCATTCCTATCCTCAAAAGCACATCCATTGGGGAAATTTTCCGGCAGAGGCAGAGCAATATCAACTTCATAATCCTTCTCAAGTACATAGAGCCACTTAACAGAACAAATATTCATAAAAAACTCCCTAAATAAAATACAACCTATCGGTCCTATTGTTGAAAAAATTTGTTATCCATACTACTCTTTAATAATTTAACCTATCACTCTTCTTCTTACAGCCTTATCCTTTAAATAACTTTATTCAATTCATCTGAATAAATTATTTACCTGTCCCCAAAAAATCACCTGCTTCTACAAGATAAACTAAAGAAAAACCATGGAAAATTTCGATATTATATCGTTTTTTCATTTGAAACTCCAATCGTCAATCCGGCTGCATCCACTGCCGTGAATTTGTAGGTATAGGTTTTAGCTTTATCAAGATATTTATCATAATATAAATATGTTCCGCCTTGAAGTTGAGAGTCTGGTATCTCTTTGAGTACCAGGAAAATTCCACTCCCTTCTTTCCTGAAAATAGTATATTTTGCCAAAGGTATATTTTCCGGATTTTCAACTGATAGTTCTATTTTCCCATACTGTCTCCTGATTATCCATGCTGATTCGGTTTCTCTTGATGCCTGTAGAGATAAAACAATTGGAAAGGCTGTATAATCCTGGTTACTGATGTCTGAAGTAACCGTATTATAAGTCCTATGTGCCGGGTTAAAAGCATAGCCTGTCTTTGACGGGGTCACAGTACCTGACCAATTATAAGTTACGGTTCGACTGTAAAAGCCTTTTGGGTCTGTTTTAGTGGAGCCGCCATTGTTGGAAAAATAGAGGGTTACATCCGGCACACCATTACCTCCAATACCTGTTACGGTTCCT
>JAGLQA010000233.1 GCA_023137075.1 Candidatus Aminicenantota bacterium | reverse complement strand
AAAAAGGAATCACATTGATTAATATTCCCTTCGATAACGATGTTTTGCGGGCCGGAAACAGGATACAAATAAGAAGCAGCCGCGTTAGATGGAAACTGAAAAAAATGTCCCTGGTCAGGAGGAAACGAATAAGGGACGGCAAAATTGACACCGCCTTCCGGCTGCAGAACGTTGACCTGGAAGACTGCATCGCTTACAAATTGGAAATCAAACTGCGCAACACCCTGGCACCGCTACGCCTGGACGTCATGCTCAACCGCACGCGGGTAAAAAAAGCAAGGTTCAATCAACCGGGCCGGAATAAATTGGTGATTCCTATCGATAAAAAGCGAATGAAACAAGTGAATCATCTGGATATTTATTCGGAACATACCGGTTGGTCGATAGAACGTATCGATATTATCAAAGAGTATGGTTTTTTCGGGGGGCTCTTTTCTTTTAACTTGATTCAAAAAGAAAACACGGCGTCATACCGTGATTGGAAAGATTCCTTTCCATCCTATGAAAAATTCATCCTGCTGCTTTTATTATGGATAATGGCAGTCCTGGGTTTTGTCCCCCCTGGTGAGGTTTGCCGGGAAAATGGTAAACACAGTAGTAAAATTAACAAAGTGGAGTATATGATTGCGATTGTCTGGGGTATTATCGTCACGATTCCTCTTTTTGCTTCCTTACTCACTTCCTATAAAATGATCTACTCCGTGAAAACGATCATTCTCCTACTGGTTATCCCTATTTTACTTGTGGCATACCATAAGGGATCGGTGCTTAAGAGAAATAAAATAGTAATTCCCATCATAATCACGGCCGCTTTTCTTGTATTTACCCTGAATGAAGTCACCATGAATCTTCATCAACAAAATTTTTCAGGGCTTTTGAGAATTGATGCTGCAAAGATAAAGGAATCCCATAAACGGATTTTGGGGATTCCCACCGAAGAGTTGGTCATGCGGGAGAGAGGTTATGACGGGCAACTCTTCTACTTCGTATCTTTCGATCCCTTCTTAACAAAATCCAACAAACCGGAAATCCTGAACGGATTCATAACCGATCCCATTTACCGGTATTCCAGGATAGGTTTTCCCCTGTTGATCAATATGTTTTCATTAGGTAATAAAACGATATTCCCGGAGGTGATGTTGCTTCTCATCATTTTTTCACATCTGTTCGCTTCCTATTTCCTGCTGCGTATTCTTGAATTCCATAATGTCAATACCTTTTTTATTTTCCTCTATCTCCTGATTCCGGGATATACATGGTCGCTAAGCCGGGCGCTGCCAGAATCCATTGCCGGGGGATTTTTACTGGCAGGTTTTTTTTACTACTTAGAAAAAAAACCGGGGCTGGTTATCTTCTCACTGGCATCCGCGGTCCTGGTTCGTGAAACTACATTGATATTTGTTATTACTCTTATCCTGTATCATCTAATAAAATTCAGGGAGATAAGAACGCCTCTTTTCAGTGCAGCAGCGTCGGTGCCGTTTCTCTTCTGGAGACTTTTTCTCACGATCCGGTTTTTCCATATTTATGGATTTTCCGGCTTTTGTCACTGTCCGAGCAACCTCACACTGCCCTTCTACGGATTTTACAAAACCTACCAGGCCTTAATAACAGGGACCTACCGGAGTAAAATCCTCTATGCCATAGGCGGTATATTTCCCGTAATCCTGATTCTTATCCTGATACTGGCGTTGGGGCTTGTATTGAGAGAGATCAATGTCCCAAATGTCACCCTGCTCCTTTATTCTCTCTTATCCGTTGCACTGAATTACGATAAAGTCTGGCTGCACGCCGGAAACAGCATAAGAGTAACCTACGAAGTATTCCTCTTTCTCATCCTATCTTTCATCAGCCGGAAAACCGTTAAGGACAGGGTAATTTTCTATATTATCTTTTTTTTGGTATTTGCATCAGGGTTTTTCTATCCATCCCAGTTGAGACTACTATCTTTCGGCATTATCCGGTGAAATGAGAAAAAAAATTCATTCAAGTGAATATCTGGAATTTGTTACACGGAGGGAATTGAAAATTTCCTGAGAAGCGCATCAGGTCAGTAAGGGAAGTTATATCGAGAGA
>JAGLQA010000232.1 GCA_023137075.1 Candidatus Aminicenantota bacterium | reverse complement strand
TCAAAGGGATAGGAAAGATAGTCACCGGATCCGGCATCGATGGCCAGTGAAATATATTCCAAATCGCCTTCCTCAAGTCTAATGATAAATATGAAAATTATAAGGTTTTTGATATTCTGATCTCAACTCCGTTTTCTTTTAAAACTTTTGAATTCAATCGTACTTCTTTAAATGTTCAAGACATTAAAATATATTTTTTTTGAGGTTTTTATTTTTGCATTATATAGTAGAGATATTCAAGTCTCCCTTTATCAAACCACCGATATGTCCTTGAGCCTTTCAAGGCTGTGAAGTCCTTGGCAATGGTACGGAAGATAACAGGTAGAGTACGTTTGATCAACATTTTCTTACGGACATGATCAAGTTCAAGAGCCTTAATAACCCAGCGGGTGATGTTTTCTCTTTTTATGATTTCCATATTTGAGTTTTGAAATTGGCTATGTAATCGGTCAACTAAATAGTCATCCCTGAAGTCAGCAAAAAGAAAAACACCTTTATTTTTTAGTACTCGATGAACTTCTTTTAAAAATTTATTCATATTAGTATACCTATGGGATGACTCTATGTTAACGACAACATCAAATTTATTGTTTTCAAAAGGGATATTGAGAGCATCTCCATGGGAAAATGACAAATCTTTTTGGTTATAATATTCATTGCAAAATTCTACTGAATTTTCATCCAGATCAAGGCCTATATATGATTTTGGTTTGAATGTCCGAGTAATATATCCGGCGCCACCACCTCTGCCCGAACCTATTTCAAGAATATCAAGACCTTCGATATTGCGAAAGGAGGTAATGTAGTTGTAAAGTTGGATAGGGTAGCGATTAAATTCGTCTTTCTCATCCAAATCTATCTTATCGTGGTTGGCAAAGCCATAATTTAAAAAAGTAATCTCTAATTTTTTGTCACGACAATTGAGGTACCCGTACCAAAATTTCATGAATTGGTCTACAATTACTTTTGGTATATCCATAGCGCTCTTTCTCCTTAATTAATCCCGTTATAAATTCTATTGATAATTTTTTTTGACTTATATTGAAGATAAAAAAATTCATTCTTTGATATTTCATTAGGATATTGTAATCAATAAGAAAATAGATTTCAATAATAAAAGCTGAAAAATGATTGAAACGTTGCCTGATGGTTGAAATGTCAAATAATTTGATTGTTATTCAATATATTATTTTTAAAATATAATTTTTTTTATCTGCTAAAATTACCGAGCTATTCAGATATTCTAAATAGATTTCTTTAGTAACAGTAAGCATTTCTTTCCTGATCTCAAGGGCAATTTTGTTTATATTCGATTTCTACAAGTACTATTACGAATAACTCAGAAAATAAATAGTGCCGGGGTTGGGACAGGGCTGCTCATGGGCTGCGGTTATGATTCGGATCCTGGTACAACCGGTCGATTTTTTTGATGATTTCCCTGGGATCAAAGGGATAGGAAAGATAGTCACCGGCTCCGGCATCGATGGCCAGTGAAATATATTCCAAATCGCCTTCGGGACCACAGATAAACACCGGGATATTTCCCCAATTTTTAAAGGACTGGATCTGCTGGATGATGACCATGTTTTCATCTTTGCCTTTATTCAGGATGACGGCCTCCGGCAATTTCATTTTTTTTATTTTGTCCCATTCTAAGGCAATGGGGCTGCGTATCGTGTGATTCGTGATTTTCAGCAGCGGTGTGATCGAGTTTTCTATGGGTAAGTTATCGGCCTCAATAACCAGCAAATCCCGGTTCAGAACCGGCATAATAGTCGAGGTTTTGGCCTCAATCAGCGAATCTTCGACCGGTCCCTGGTAGAATTGTTTAAATCGTAACTGCCGGTCACCGACCAGGTTCTCCGGCAGGCGGGCAGGACTTTTAAGTTCTTCCGTCAATGTTTTGCGAAGTTCATGGATCGAAGCATAGCGATCTTCCGGGTTCTTGTTTAAACAGGTGTTCACGATTTCCAGGAGTTTCGGATATTGCTGGTCGTCTTCTCCTTTCCATAAACTGATCGGTTTTGGCGGTTTGTAGAGATGGGCCAACAGTATGGATATCCGGTTCTCGCCGGTGAAGGGCGCGTCACCGCTAAGCATTTCGTACAGGACGACTCCCAAAGAATAGATATCCGAACACGTTGAAGCCTCTTTGCCCATTATTTGTTCGGGAGACATGTAATGCGGGGTGCCGATGACTTCACCGGGAGTGGTTATTTTATCGTAAGTATCGTGATCCAGGGAGAGCGCGGTGCCGAAATCGAGAATTTTGATGGTGTCATTGTGATCGCTGCGCTTCTGATAAAAAATATTGGAAGGTTTGAGATCACGGTGAATGACACCTTCATGGTGTGCCGCTTCTAATGCGTCTAAAATCTGCGGCAGAACATGCAAAACCCAGGCAGGCGACCGTGGACCGCCTTCTTCGATAAGCTGCTGCAGGTTGTCTCCTTGCAGGTACTCTAACACGATATACATGTTTTTTTTCCAGATGCCGAAATCATGAATGGTTACGATATGGGGATGATTCAACTGGCTCAAAATTTTCGCTTCCCGTAAGAATCGTGACGTATCTTTATCATCCTTATGGGAAGGATTCAGGATTTTTAATACGACGCTGCGATTTAATGACCTATCCTCGGCTAAGTAAACCAGGCCCATTCCGCCCGCGCCGATCTGTTTAATGCAGTGGTATCGTTTTGCTACTATTTTGTTGATGAATGATTCCATATTTGTTTCTAAGTTAGTACCTCGAACACATCGATTTCCCGGTTTTTTCCGCGAAGTTCGAAACGGCCGAAGGGCTTGATGTTGTCCCGGTTTTTTAATTCGTTCCACACCGATCCGGTTATCAGTACCTGGTTGGCCTGGGCGATTTTTTCGAGCCGGGCGGCCGTATTCACCACGTCGCCGATGGCGGTAAATTCCATTCGTTTTTCACTGCCCACATTGCCGATTATCACTTCGCCGCAGTGGATGGAGATGGCCAATTGCAGGCTCAGCTTGTATTCTTTCTGCCACTTTTTATTCCCTACATCTAACCAGCGGATCATTTCCCGGGCTGTTTGAACTGCCCGGGCCGGGGCCTCGGGATGGGGGTCGGGTACGCCGAAAAGAGCCATCACACAATCGCCGATAAATTTATCGATCATCCCCCGGTTCCTGAAAATGATCCCGGTTAAGATGGTAAAGAGCTCATTCAGCAGGGAAACAATCCGTTCGGAGGGCAGCGATTCGGCCAGTGGCGTAAAACTGACCACGTCGGCAAAGAGTATCGTTACCTGCTGGCGCCTGCCGCCTAAATTCAGGTTGGCCCGCCGCTGCATGATGGATTCCACCAATTCCGGGGTCAGGTAGCGGGACAGGTCGGAACGAATGGCTACTTCTTTCTTGATGCGGGCGTCATATTCTTCCAACGATTGGCCTAAAAAATTGAAGGCCCTGGCCATTTCGCCGATTTCGTCCGCGTTTTTGACATCGATGCGGTGAGAAAAATTTTCCGCTGCCAGTTCACGGGCACCGTGGGCCACTTTCAGGATAGGCCGGCTCATGCGTCCTCCTAAGAAAGAGCCCAACAGGATCGCCGCCAGGATGAAGATCGAACCTACCAGGACTATTTTTTTTTGCATGTCATACAAGGTCTTGTAAGCCCGGCTTTTTTCCTGGAGTGCAACAACCAACCAGTTGAAACGGGGGATGGTATTCAGGTTGATGAGCCATTCGCCCTGGCTGTCTTCGTGGTCAAAGGATATTCCCACGCCTTTCTTCGGTAAAAGAGAATTCCTGAAGATATTTTGAAAGAGTGGGGATTCCTTCACGTTTCGATGTTCCGGTATTTCTTTCCAACCGGAATGGACGATGGTATCAAAGTTCTCATCCACCAGGTAAGCGGAGTGAATTGTCGAGGAGAAACGGTCATGGATGATCCGGTTCAGTTTCAGGGAGAGTGGTGTGATATTCACCGTGGTCCAGAGATACCCCTGCAGTTGTTCTTCTGATTTCCAGGGCACACATATGGGAAGAAGCAGCCTGGAATTGTGAGAGATGACGCTGCCCGTGAAGCAGTACTGCGCCTTGAGTTTTTGCCGGGTCGCGCTGTTCAGGGTTTCGGGAGAAAAGACGGGCTGTTCGTTCCCTTGCAGCAGTAAGGTATCGACAAAAGCGCCTTCCGTATTGTAAATATTGACAAAATCGATTCTCCCGGAGGTTGAAATTTTGTATCCCACCAATCGAATCGTGTGCTCGGTGGAAAGTTTGCGGTCATTAAGCAGCATTTTGATCTCAACCAGTTCCGCCCGGGTTTCATCGACCAGGTTGTGGCTGATTTCGGTCAGTTGCTCGGAAAGGGCCAACTGGTATTCTTTTGCCTGGATTTTGATCGATTCTTCGTTAATTTTTGCTAAAAAATAGCCGGTTACGGTCAGGGGAACAATCGTTAATAATATCATTACTGCGATTAACCTGAAGCGAATACCGATTCTTTTTTTACTCATCTTATGATAATTAATCGCCTGTTAAATTTAACATTATTTTCAAGATAAAGGCAAGGCGGTGCGTCATCTCCGTGAAGAAGGGCTCTTTTTTAAGAAAGGGAGAATACACGGCTTCAAACCTGGCCCGGTAGTCGAAAACCGGGAATTCAAATCCACCGCCAATCTCGGGGGAAATAAAAAACAGGGTTTCTCTTGTATTTAGGGCGCGTTCCTGGGGGAAGGTTATATATGCGCTCAACCCGGTACTGAGATAGGGTGTGATTTTTCCCCTGGCCAGCATGAAGTGGAGTTCGGCGGAAAGTGGGAGGGCTGTCGCCTCATTATTGTAGACCCCGGGAAAATCCTTCCATTTTAACCGGGTTATACCGATCGAGAATTCGCTTTCGAGACGGGGCGCGAGGCAGAAAGTTTTTCCCACCCGTAAGGTGAAGGTATGATCCGATTCATCGTTTTTACCGGCATAATCGAAACGAAGGCCGATACTCAGGGTATTTGAACAAAAGGCGTGGCGGATAACGGTTACCCAGAAAACTTTCTCTTTAAAATCCGGGTGAATCCCCCGGATTTTAATATGATTCAGTCCCCGCTGTAATGCCACTTTACCTGAGAATTCCCCGGCCACGTCGGTTTGCACAGGTTTATCGTTCATCGTGATTCGTGTTCCCGGTGCTGTTTTACCGGAAATGGTCACGCTTCCCTGGGCCGTATCGATGATATATCTCGCCCCGGGAATGATTTCCAGCGGCAAATCCTGAGTGTCGCTAATTGTAAATGATGAACCGGCAGCGTATCCTTCGATTCCACGTTTGTTAATGGCAGCCACACGCCAGTAATAGGTGCCGCTGCCCAGTGACAGGGCCTCGGTATTACCGTGAATCTTTTGGTCTTCGATGATTGTTTCAAATTGGGAATCACCGGCAACCTGGAGATGGTATACATCTTCAACCCGCTGCCATAAAAATTCTACTGAAACCTCCTTTGCTTGCCTTGTCCCGGCCAGGTTGAATACGGATTTAACCGGGTTGATTAGCCGGGGAGCTTCGGGCAGCGGTTCCGGCTGTGCCGGTGGTTCACCCATTTCAACCACCGTCCCGTACCCTTCCGGCACGTCTACCTTTTTTCCCTGGGCCTTCACCTCCGATTTGCCGTCAAATACCGATAAGGAAGACATTTTTTTTGCGTCGATACCCACCAGAATTCCCACCGAATCGGAGTTTATAACACAGGCGGGAGTCTCCACCTGTAATCCTCCTTTCAATTTATTGAGCTTGGTGCGCAGACCTCCTGTCAAAAGGTGCACGTTTTGTTTACGAGGTGAAGGGGTCTCTTTTTCGGCTATCGAATACATGATCATTAATGATTGGGGAACCAGGTAGATTTTACTGAGATCCTGGAATGTCACATTAGCGTTCGACTTTTTCCGGGTCAATACGCGGTACAGGTGGTAGAGGTTCTGGTTAATGGACGCCCTGATGAAATCGAAGGTATCGGGGGATTTGGTAAACACGTCCCTGCGGATATAGGTCAGTCTTCCGGCCGGGTCTGTATTCTTTACAGTAGTAATTTCAACCCGCCTATTTTGCGCTTTACCAGTGGCAGTCCTGTTGTCGGCGATGGGGAACGCTGCTGCGTAGCCTTTAACAAGGATTCGGTCTTCAGCGATGCCGGTGTTATCCACCAGGTAATCTTTAACTTGCTGTGCTCTCTTTAACGACAGCCGTTGATTGACATCCGGGGTGCCGCTGTTATCCGAATGTCCGCCGATTTCGATGAGCAGGCCGGCGTTTTCTTTTAAAAAAGCGCCGAGTTTGTTCAGAACACCGGTGAACCCGGTCTTAATAATGGCTTTTCCTGTGTCAAATGTTCTTGCCGGGGAGATAATTTTTTCTCCTTTCAGCAGGTGGTTCAGGTTGATGTCTTCTTCACCGTGTACGGGCATCAAGGTTACGATAATCCCCATTGAGAGAATTAAAAAAATCAGTGTCGTTTTTTTCATTTTACCCTCTAAAAAAGTATTTATTCATCCTTTGGAAAAGCAAGGTTCCGGTCTTTCAAAACAGCCTGACCGGAATGAAGTAAATCGATTTCATCGTTGTAATCATTGAAACTCAAAAAAATTATACCAGAAAACCTGCGGGATGTAAAATTAGATGAAACGTGGCCCCGGCAGCCCGGAATCTTGATAAATGGCTCCGAATTGTATAGAATATGATTTCAATTATAGGGAGTTTTACTATGCCATATGATAAAAAATCGAAAATGACGGGCTTTGCGGTTTGTTTATTCGTTTTACTCGTTTTTTCTTCTTTCA
>JAGLQA010000231.1 GCA_023137075.1 Candidatus Aminicenantota bacterium | reverse complement strand
CGCAATGTTTTTTATCAACAAAAAAGCCTTCCCTTTTTCATAGTAACCTCCTGAAAAGAGTTCAAAGAATATTATACGTGGTATTCGCTTCCCCGGTTTTCTAATTCCGGAGGATAATTTTTTTATTAACATTTTTTTTAATGATTTCACTTGATATTTTCGGCTAAATTATTTATACTTAAATCTGCAAAAATCAGACGTTTGAAAACCGATATAAATATCTTTACCCAAACTAAAGATTACTGCTTATTGGAATTTCTATATGCTCAAATCTCTGAAAGGAGGAACGGTGTTTAAAAGAATTTTAATCGCGAATCGCGGTGAAGTCGCTGGTAGAATTATTAAAGCCTGCAAAGAGTTAGGCGTCGAAACGGTGGCCCTCTATTCGACGGCAGACCAACTTTCACCGCACCTATTAGAGGCAGACGAAACGCTCTGTATCGGTCCGGGGCCCAGTAGCCAGAGTTACTTAAACAAAGAGGCTATTCTTCAAGCAGCGCTAAATTCCGAATGCCAGGCTATCCATCCGGGCTTCGGTTTCATGGCGGAGGATCCGTTGTTCGCGTATATGTGCGAGCAGCAGAAATTAACCTTTATCGGGCCCTCCGCGCACTCGGTCCGCTTGATGGGTAACAAGTCGCTGGCAAAACAAACGATGAAACAGGCCGGCGTGCCGACCATACCGGGATCTGACGGCAACCTGAAGGATGTGGACGAGGCGTTAAGGCTGGCCAGGGAATTGGGGTACCCGGTTCTACTGAAGGCAACCGCGGGCGGCGGCGGCAAAGGTATCCGGCCCTGTCGCAGCGAAGACGAGATAAAAACCAATTTTCCCCAGGCCAGTATCGAAGCGGAGAAAGCCTTCGGAAATGCCGCACTCTACTTAGAAAAGTTGATCTCAAACGGCCGGCATATCGAATTCCAATTGATGGCTGATTCTTTCGGCAGCGTGATTCATTTAGGTGAAAGGGAGTGTTCCATCCAGCGAAAAAATCAAAAATTGATAGAAGAGTCTCCATCTCCGGCTGTGGACAGCGAGAAACGGGATACCTTCGGCAGGGAGATCGCCGAATCCATCAGTAGGATCGGCTACTTGAATGCCGGAACCATCGAGTTTTTAATGGATGAGAACCAGGATCTCTATTTTATGGAGATGAATACCCGCCTGCAGGTGGAGCACCCGGTAACCGAAATGACTACGGGTTTCGATATTGTCAAAGAGCAGATCAGGATCGCGGCCAACCACCCTCTCTCCATAAGGCAGGACGACGTTACATTTTCCGGTCACGCCATCGAATGCCGGATCAATGCCGAAGACCCCTACAATAACTTTGCGCCTTCTCCCGGGAAGATTACCGGGTTCGACCCGCCCTTTGACGTTGGTCCGGGTAAAATCAGATTGGATACCCACGTAAAAGAGGGATATGAGATCCCCTCCTTTTACGATTCGATGATATGTAAAATCATTGCCCACGGTGAAGACAGGCAGGCGGCAATAAAAACCATGGGAAATGCCTTAAAAGAGTTTAAGATCGAAGGCATCAAAACAACCATCCCCCTGCATATTCAAATACTGAAATCAAAAATATTCGGAGAAGGGAATTATCACAACAATTCGCTACCCGGTATTATGGAGGAATAGAATCATGGCCAAGGTATTACTGGAACAAATCGGTTCTCCTATCGAGAGCTTTATGGACCCGCAGGAGTACGAAAAGAACCTGGAGTTTATGAAAGGACTGAATGAGTCATATACAGAAAAAAGAGACGAGGTCAAAGCCGGTTGGGGCGAAACATACGTGGAGCGTGTACATAAAAAAGGAAAAATGACCACCTGGGAGCGGATCGATTTTTTGAAAGACCCGGGCAGCAAGATTTATCCTATCGGCACCTTCGTTAATTACGGCATCGAATTCGGCGAAGGCGACAGCAAACGCAAAGCGCCGGGCGCCGGGGTGGTAACCGCATTTATTAAAATCCGGGACAAGCATGCCGTGGTTATTGCTAATGACAATACCGTGGCATCCGGGTCGTGGTGGCCCCTGACTCCCGAAAAGATCATCCGGGCCCAGGAGATTGCCTTGAGACTGCGCATCCCGGTTATCTACTTGATCGACTGCAGCGGCTTATACCTCCCCGAACAATCCAAAACCTTTCCCGGGGCAACGGGAGCCGGGAATATTTTCACCCTGAACAGCCGGCTCAGCGCCATCCAGGTGCCGCAAATCGCCGGTGTTTTCGGGGATTGTATTGCCGGCGGTGGCTATATGCCGATCATCAGCGACGTGGTCTACATGACGGAACAGGCCTACATGGTCATTGCCGGCGCCGCGTTGGTCAAAGGCGGCAAAGGCCAGAAAATCACCTCCCTTTCCATAGGCGGCCCCGATATCCATGTGCATCTCTCGAATTGCGCCGACTATCGCGTACCGGATGATAAAGCCTTACTCTTAAAGATAAAAGACGAGATGGCAAAACTACCCAGCTCCGCCATCGAATACTACCGCTTCGGCATGGACCCCGCGCCGCCGCTTTTTGACCCGGCGGAGATCGAGGGCATCTTCCCCATCGATTACCGGATCACCTATGATGTCCGCCAGGTTATTGCCCGGTTAGTGGATAATTCTATTTTCTGGGAGCTATTCCCCGGAGAAGGCAAGGAGATTGTCTGCGGCGTCGGCCGGATAAACGGCCTCTACGTGGGCTTTATCGCCAACAACCAGATTTTATCGGAACATCCGGTGCATAAAGACGCGAAAAGGCCCGGAGGCATCTTGTACCAGGCCGGGATTTCCAAGATGACCACCTTTGCCAGGGCCTGCGACAGTGACGGTATCCCGTTGATATGGCTGCAGGACGTGGGCGGTTTCGATATCGGACCCGAAGCGGAAAAAACAGGGCTTTTGGGTTACGGCTCCAACCTGATTTACAACAATTCAACTATAACCACACCCGTAATTACCATATTACTGCGCAAAGCCTCGGGGGCCGGTTACTACGCCATGTCCGGCCGGCCTTACGAGCCGATTGTGCAGCTCTCCACCCCCCTGACGAGGCTGGCCGTCATGGAAGGCCGGACCCTGGCCATCGGTACCTATCGGACGCGATTGGATGATAATTTTAATATCATTTCTACCAACCGGGAAGAATATGATAATATTAAAAAGGGCATGGAAGAAGTCGAAAAACGAATCACCCGGGACATGGACCCCATACTTTCGGCCCGGCAGTTAGACACCGACGAGATTATCTTTTTCAGCGAACTGCGCCCCTATTTGGAAACCCTCATCGAGATGACTTACCAGAGTATTGGCTACAGGCGGGTAAAGAACCCGCGCATTTGGTCATTTCACGATATTAATATCCTGTATGGAGGTAAATAAAATGGCCCCACTAACGGTATTATCAGAAACAAAAGACTCGGAACACTCAATCTTTTCTCCAAAGGTAGGATATTTTACCATCGCCCATCCATCAGGCACATTTCTTTCTCCCGGAGCCTTTGTGGGCAGGCTCAGGGTAATGAACTCCCATTACGATCTCTATTTACCCGGTAATATCCAGGGCAAAGTTATCGTCGATAAAAAGCGGGACAGGATTATCCCGGTTGAGTTCGGCCAGGAGTTGTTCCGGCTTAATCCGGAGCAGCAGTTGGTAGAATCGGGAAAAGAAGCAGCTCCCGGCAAATCTAAAGGCGATGCTGCGGCCGATGCGGATGAAGGGTTTGTTATCACTGCTTTTACCGCCGGGATATTTTACAAAAAACCGTCTCCCGATGCGCCGTCCTTTGTAGAGGTCGGCCAGAAGATAGAAAAGGGTAAAGCTTTAGGATTAATCGAAGTGATGAAAACCTTCAACCGCATCATCTTTCACGGCACCGATAAAGCGGACGTGGGCACGGTAAAGAAGGTTTATGTCGAAGACGCGGTAGAGGTCAAGTCCGGCCAATCCCTGTTTTTAATCGAATAGGCGTGTCGGCCTTCCCCCTTCCCCGGAGCGGTTTGCGAACCCGGAGCAAGAATTGGAAAAAAATTAAAAATTTTTTAGAAGAATCAGGTACAATAAAGGAGGTTTTTGATGTCATTGAATTACGATTTGCCCGAAGATGCCAACATGATTCGGGACAGTATTAGAGATTTTGCCGAAAATGTTATAAAACCCCAGGCCCGGGAACTCGACGCAAAAGAGAAGTTCTCCCCGGAAATAACCAAACAGATGGGTGAATTGGGATTATTCGGATTTGCCGTGCCTGGGGAGTATGGCGGGAACGGTTTCGGTTACCTGCCCTACATGGTAGCGGTGGAAGAACTGGCCCGGATCGACAGCTCCCAGGCCGCAACCGTGGCTGCCCACAACTCCTTAGGAATCGGGCCCATCTACTATTTCGGCAATGAAGAACAGAAGAAAAAATATCTGCCCCCCCTTTGCAGCGGCGAGAAAGTATGGGGTTTTGGCCTGACCGAGCCGGATGCCGGGTCGGATGCGGGCGGAACCAAAACCAACGCCGTCAAAGACGGGAACGAATGGGTGATAAACGGGGCGAAGATGTTTATTACAAATGCCTCGACCGAGTACAGCTTAGGCAGCACGGTGCAGGCCGTAACCGGCAAAAGGCCCGATGGTAAAAAGGAATACTCCTGCTTTTTAGTGGAACGGGGCACAAAGGGATTTGAAACCAAAACCATGCATGAAAAAATGGTATGGCGGGCATCTATCACTTCGGAACTCTTTTTCGATGACTGCCGCGTCCCTGAAGAAAGCATATTGGGCAAGCAGGGTGAAGGTTTTCGCCAGATGTTGACCACCTTAGACCGGGGCCGGTTATCCATCGCGGCCATGGGGTTGGGTTGTGCCCAGGGCGCTTTCGAAATGGCCGTGAAATATGCCAAAGAAAGGAAACAATTCGGAAAATCTATCTCCACCTTCCAGATCAACGCTTTCAAACTGGCCGACATGGATACGGAAATAGAATGCGCCAGGAACCTGCTTTATAAGGCCGCCTGGCTTTGCGATCAAGGCAGGGATTATCAAAAACATGCATCCATGGCAAAGCTCTACTGCGCCGAAGTGGCACACCGCTGTGTGAATCATGCCGTGCAGCTCCACGGTGGCTACGGACTCATGAAAGAGTACGATGTGGAGCGGTTTTACCGGGATCAGAAAATCTTAGAAATCGGCGAAGGCACATCGGAAATTTGCCGCCTGGTTATTTCCCGTTGCATCGGCTGCTACGATGTCTAACCCCACAACGTGGGAAGGTAAGATTATGAAAGAAAGTTATGAGACTTTAAAATATGAAATAAAAGACCGGATTATCCTGGTGCGGCTAAACCGCCCGGAGATTCACAATGCCTTCAATATAACATTGTTGAACGACCTGGTGGACATATTGGAAGCCATCGATAAATCCGATGAGATCCGGGTGGTTATATTTACCGGAGAAGGGAAGTCTTTCTCGGCCGGGGCGGATTTGAAGTGGATGCAGGAGATTGTCAACTGCACTTACGAGGAGAACCTGAAAGACTCCGAAAAAATCGCCCGGGTATTTTACAAAATCTATACGCTCAGCAAACCGGTGATAGCGGCCGTTAACGGCGGAACTTTCGGAGGCGGCATGGGATTTGTCGGCGCCTCGGATATTGTCGTCGCTTCGGAAAAGGCCAAATTTTCCCTTTCGGAAGTCAAAATCGGCGTTATCCCGGCCTGCGTTTCTCCCTACCTGATCAAGAAAGTGGGAGAAGGCGCCTTGAAGGAGTTATTCATCTCAGGTATGCGTTTTACCCCGGAAAAGGCTCTGGAAATCAAACTTATTAATTATGTCGTTCCCCATGAAAAACTGCTGGAATTTGCCTTTGAGAAAGCCCGGGAATTGCTCCTCTGCGGTCCTTATGCCATCGCGAAGTGCAAGGAGTTGTTTTTGAAAGTAGGAGATATGGACCTCAAATCCGCCTATGACTACACGGTTACTCTCATAGCGAAACAGCGGATAGCGGATGAGGCCCAGGAAGGAATGAAGGCTTTCTTAGAAAAACGCGCCCCCAATTGGCACCCAAAGGATTAAATCCCCCCTCTTTAAAGTCACAGCAGTCACGCATCGCGCACATTTCTTTTCGAAATTTCACCGGAATATGGAGTTTCTACCAATCGAATACCCGGATTTTTTCTATAGTGGGCTAATTCCTTCTTGTCACTTGACAATTGGAGTGTTTTATCCTATAGTATAGTACCTATATGGAAAAAAACGATTTTCCTATGGAGCAGAGTAGTTTATGAAAAAAGAGTTAAAAAAAAACAGCAATGCTCTGACATTTGATAATATCGGAGTCGGCGCTTCAACAATTCTTGATTCAACTAACGATGCAGTCCTTTTGATGGAGGGGATGAATTTTATAGACTGCAATAAAAAAGCGATCGAACTATATGGCTGCAGTTCAAAGGAGCAGCTTCTGAGCATGAAGCCATACGAATTGTCGCCGGAATTTCAGCCCGGGGGAAAATATTCCAAGGATGAAGCGTTTAAAAAAGTCAATGATGCGTTAAGCGGGATTCCCCAGTTCTTTGAGTGGAAACATACAAAGTTTAACGGCGATCTTATTGATACTGAGGTGAGCCTTAACCTGATAGAACGAAATGAAGAGAAGAACCTTATAGCAGTTGTTCGGGATATTACCAGGAGGAAAAAAGCTGAAAAGGTAAACGATGTCCTTTATAATATTTCCAAAGCAGCAGGTGAATCGAATACGATTGAACAGCTTGCGATATTGATCAGGAAAGAGATCGGCAAGCTGATGGATTCTAAAAATTACTATATTGCTCTTGTTGTGGATAGGGAAAAGAGTTTATACAGGATACCATTCATGTTTGATGAGAATCCGGAGGATATAGAGGATCCCCATGATGTGCTTGATCTGACCGGGGGCTTTACCGACTATGTTATGAAGACCGAAAAACCTCTGCTTGCGAATAAATACAGGAGGGATGATTTTTTTGAAAGTTCTGAGATCAAACTTATCGGGGTTGATTCCGAGTCCTGGCTTGGTGTTCCTCTTAAAGCTCCGGGAGGTGAAGTTATCGGGATTGTTGCAGTTCAGAGTTATACTGACCCGGAAGCTTATTCCGAGTCAGACCTCGAAGTGTTATCAATTATATCCGGAACGATTGCTTCGGCGATCATTCAGAAAAGGTCCGAAGAATCCTTAAAGGAGAGTGAAAGCAGGTTCCGAAAACTTTCCGATGCCGCGGAGGAAGGAATTGTATTCTATGATAATGAGGGGATAATAACTGATGCGAACCGGGCATTTCTTGAACTGACCGGGTTTAAATTATCGAACCTGGCAGGGAAAAATATTATTAATATTTTCCATAGCGAATCCCTTCAAATTTTTAAAGAGAAGGATAGTCTTCTATCGGGTGATCCCCTGGAAGTAAAGGTTCTTCATAGGAACAGCTCCAGTATATACTGCGCAAGTACAATAAGAAAATTTAACCCGGATACTGAAAATATGAGGGTTATGACCTTTAAAGACATATCTCTAATAAAAAAGCATGAGATCGAAAAAAAGGAACTTGAGGAAAAACTGATCAGGTCGGAAAAAATGGAAGCCCTCGGCCACCTTGCTGGTGGGGTTGCCCATGACCTTAATAATGTGTTAACTGCCATAGTAAGTTACCCGGAACTTATCAAGATGCATATTAATGATAAAAAGGCGATAGAAAAATATGCGGAAAAAATGAAGAATTCGGGCCAGAAAGCTGCTGCAATTGTGGAGGATCTCCTAACATTAGCCAGGAGGGGTGTAACAAATTTTGAAATACTTAACCTGAATGATGTTATAAAGAACTTTCTCAAATCGCCTCAATATGAGCAGACATTAAAAAGCTCTCCGGGAATTAAGGTTGAGGCTGGACTGGCTGAAGATCTATATAATATGAAGGGTTCTAAAATTCACCTTGATGCAACAATAATGAATCTTTTCTTAAATGGCGTAGAATCGATGATAAAAAATGGAACTATTGTAATTTCAACAAAAAATGTTTCCGGGTACGAGTTCTCGAAAGGCAGTGGGAGTAAAAAATATATCCGCCTCTCGATCTCCGATGAAGGGATAGGTCTGAACCCTGAAGAGCAAAAGAAGATTTTTGAACCGTTCTATACGAAAAAAGCTATGGGAATAAGCGGGACAGGGCTTGGAATGTCTGTTGTGTGGGGAACTGTAAAAGACCATAAAGGCATAATTAATATTGAAAGTAAAAAAGGGATGGGCACAACTTTCAATCTGTTTTTTCCTGCAACGGAAGAGAAAGCAGTGGTTGTTAACAACAAAATCCCGCTGCAGGACTATATGGGGCAGGGGGAAAAGATCCTTGTAGTTGATGACGATGACCATCCCCGTGATATCGCTGTTGAATATTTGAGAAGGTTGAATTTTGATGTTGATCAGGCATCAAGCGGGAAAGAGGCTATTGATCTTGTTCAGATAAAAAAATATGATCTGATTGTGCTTGATATGCTGATGGATCCCGGTATTGACGGGCTTGAAACGTATAAAAAGTTGTTAAAAATATCACCAGGAATAAAAGCTGTAATCGTTAGCGGGTTTTCTGAAACGGAGAGGGTGAAAAGAGCACAGGAGCTCGGGGCAGGAAAATATATAAAAAAACCTTATACCCTTGAAGAGCTAGTTGTTTCAGTAAAGAAAGAGTTGGGGCGGGAACAATGAGTCTGTACCTCTAAGGCGGTTTATTTATAGATCTTTTTACTTTGGAGTTTAATGAATCGGTTGTTTTTTCCGAAAACAGGGTGCTGCCGGCTAAAGCCCGGTCCCACACTAATAAATCATCAACCGACGTGTAAATGGCGGTGGCCCCATTGCATCTGAATTCAAAAATTCCTTCTTATCA
>JAGLQA010000230.1 GCA_023137075.1 Candidatus Aminicenantota bacterium | reverse complement strand
GACTGCTAAGGGCGGTGCGTGCAAACGTGCAAATTTGGCAGAAAAAAATAAGGATTTGTTTTCGCCTGTCCCCTTTTCCTAAAAAATAAAAACGGTTTGTGGTTGACATTTGGTATTCATATGGTATAATATTTATACCATGAAGTTTGAGTTCGATCCCAAAAAGAGCGAAAGCAACAAGATAAAACACGGCATCGATTTTATCCAGGCCCAAACTTTATGGGATGATCCTGATTTGATCGAGATTCCAGCCAGAACCGTTGATGAACCCAGGTACTTAGTGATCGGTAATATTTCCGGGAGGCTCTGGTCAGGGATCATTACCTATCGTAGTGAAAATGAGATAATCAGGATCATCTCAGTGAGACCATCAAGAAAAGAGGAGGTTCGGATATATGAAAGCTAAAGAATTTGACAAAAAATTTGACCAAGGGGAAGATATTTCCAGTTACCTTGATTTTTCAAGAGCCAGAAGACCGGAGCAAGCGCAGAAAAGAGTTAATGTAGACTTTCCCCTGTGGATGATTCACGCATTGGATAAAGAGGCGAAACGTCTTGGCGTTCCCCGGCAAT
Source organism: Candidatus Aminicenantota bacterium (assembly GCA_023137075.1). Taxonomy (GTDB): domain Bacteria; phylum Acidobacteriota; class Aminicenantia; order UBA2199; family UBA2199; genus JAGLQA01. Next base: position 938 of record JAGLQA010000230.1, on the reverse strand, counting down.
CCATCATAAAAGTCTGGGTTGCACAACGACTGGAAAAGTCAAACGCCCGGAACGCACCGGAAAACATGCACGGTGTATGACATTACGACCCGGGGCAGATAGCTGGTGCCGGGTCCGGCATGTTAACATTTTTTGAAGGGGAAATCGGAACTTTTTAGTTGACAAATCGCTTAAGAAGTATTAAATTAATACCAAACGAAAGAAATAATAAAATTACCCGGAGGTACAATATGTTATTCCACGTTGTATTAGAAGAAGCGGAAGACGGTTGGATCGTTGCGGAATGCCCTTCTCTTCCGGGGTGTGTTTCCCAGGGCAGGGATGAAAAAGAGGCCCTTGATAATATAAAAGAAGCGATTACCGCCTGGTTATGGGCTGAAGACCAAAAAGCCCTTGAGAAAATACCTGCATATTCAAAACAAGAGGCTATCGTCGTCTCCGTATAAAAAAAAATGGCAAGACTGGCAAATATCTCCGGTAAACAAGCAGTTAAAACATTTAAAAAGTTCGGTTGGAATGTCGTCGGACAGGTGGGAAGCCATGTGGTGATGACAAAATCCGGCATGAATGTCAATCTGTCGGTACCTCAGCATAAAGAAATATCCATTGGATTGCTCAGGAAACTCATCAAATATGCAGAAATTGAAGTTGATGAATTTCTAACAAAATGTAAATAGGGTTTTAAAATCCAGGGTGCCGGGTCTTGCATGACAAAAGTTTGGCCCCCGGCAGGGTCCACCACGTGGACAGGGGATAAGCGCCGGAGGCGAGAAAACAACCCCGCGGCGCGGGTCCGCCGGGGGCAAAAAAAGATGGATTTAGGAAAAAAATTGGTTGAAATGTCTTACCAAATAATATACAATTCGATTATGATACCGGCAAAAGCAGAAAAGAACATCCAGGCAGTCGATCAGACTCTAAACACAGAGAAGATAACA
>JAGLQA010000023.1 GCA_023137075.1 Candidatus Aminicenantota bacterium | reverse complement strand
GGGCACTTGCGACGCAGAAAGGTCCTTCTTGGCAGGACCGCATGAATGACCGCGAGATTTGCCGATGTGTGCTCCAAGCACACCCAGTCCCCAACGCAAGGAAGGTCGGTACTTGATTCAGCAGCAAAGCGGAACTTCCCCGCGAGTTCCGCAGTCGATTCACCATACTCATTCCGCACCAGGAATGAGCCTCGATCAACGGTCATCACCCGGGCCAAGTTGTGCCCTGGCTGGAGAATGGCGCTTGCATGTGCACCAAACCAGTCGTCAAAACCTAAAGCATGTAGTTCCATTTTTCCTCCACACCGAACATTATAATCACCGGCTGGAAAGCGCGGCTTTACAGTCCGGTGGATGAAATTGTTATCCGGAAATTTTCTTTTTCCGTTTTATGCCATTCTGTCCGGATTTTTATCGGTATTTTTTTACCTGTAAATTTACCAAGTGTTCCGGATATATGCCATTTTGTATTTCCAATATTGGCTGTTACAGCGAACTTTGATTCTTCGGAAATATAGATTTCGTGTTTTATCTTTTCTCCCGTCAATGAATGCCATAGGGTAATTTCAAGAGTATATTTATCTTGCGCTGCGTTGATTGATCCCCTGGCAAATGACATTGTCGGCACAGCAAACACAATTAAGAATAAGGAAACAAATATTTTTTTCATTTCTTTCTTTTTAATCATTTTGCCATGTTACCATAAAATAGTGGCTTTTGACACTTTTTTTCAAAATAACAGCAAGTCTAATTATGAGATAAAGAGCGCTGAGATTACTGTGAACTCCTTTACCACGAAGCACACGAAGGACACGAAGATAAAGAATTTGACAAACTCACTGTTACCTTCTAAAATCTTTGTTTAGGAGTTAAAATGAAAAGCCTTTTTATTATTTTTCAAGTCATTTGCATTTTTTTATGTGGAAGCATTCTTTATGCCGACAATACCGCCGAAGTCCCCTACCTCACTGGCGGTGATTGGGACACCTCTAAATTAGGAAACCACAGGGCTGTCGTTCACGTTTCCCGGCAAGCCGATGCTGTGGCTGCGCGTATACCCTGGCGGCGAAAAGATTATCATCCCCAAAAGAAAAACATCATTGTCATGGATGCCAAAACCAGCCGGCAGGTCTATAATGTGTACCGCCTGGACATCAACCGCGAATACGGCGATCTGATATTCCAACCTCAAACCGTTCCGGGAGATTATTACATCTACTTTATGCCCTATATTCAAGAAGGCCGCAAAAATTATCCCACTGTCTATTACCCGGAACCAAAACAAACCGCACAAAAAGAATGGCTTGAAAAACACGGTTTTACTTTAATATCCCCGGCAAAGAAAAAATGGAAACAACTCCCTACTGCCAAATGCACGGCAATCCAAAGCATCGATGCTTTCAGCAGCTTCTATCCCATGGAAGTAATCGCCACCGCAGAAGAAGTGAAAACTTTATTGGCAAAACATCAGGACAAAACTTACCTCCTGTTCCCGGAAGACAGGTCCAATCCCATCCGTATGGCCGATGACCTGCCTTACAAATGGATAAAACCAGGGGTCCAATCCTTGTTTAAAGGAGAAGCCGCCCGTGGTGAATTTTATGCGTTTCAAATTGGGATATACCCCTTTAAAAAATCAATCACAGGCATTGAGGCCCGGTTTACGGATTTAAACCACAATGCTAGCAGCGCCTCCATCCCGGCATCTGCGCTGCGGTGTTTCAACCTTGGCGGCATCGATTGGACCGGTGAACCCTTTAAAAAACCCTGCCCGGTAAAAAAAGGTAAAATTCAACCGTTATGGTTTGGTGTCCAGGTTCCTGTAGAACTTCTTCCCGGTAACTATGAAGGCCAGGTAACGATTACACCCCGGGGAATGGAAACACAAACCATCAAACTCCGATTGAAAGTCAATAATCAGGTGCGCAAAGATGGCGGAGACAGCGAGCCCTGGCGACATTCGCGGTTGCGATGGTTGGATTCCAGGATCGCCTTTGACTACGAAGTCATCCCGCCTTTCACTAACATGAGAATTGGCCGAAGGAATGGGGGAACTATTATCGGCTGCCTGGGAAGAAACATTACTATCCGGCAAACAGGATTTCCGATAAGCATCAGGAGCAGGTTCTCACCTGGAGTCACCCATATCCTGGAAGGCAGCGGAAGAGAAATTCTGGCCTCCCCTCTCAACCTGGTAATAGAGGATTCCAATCATAAGGTCTTATCCTGGGAAGCAGAAGGACTGACTATAACCGGGAGGTCCCCCGGGGCAGTGGGCTGGAAAACCAAAAATACAACCGCCTCAGGCGCCTTGATAATGGAATGCCGGGCCCAAATGGAATTTGATGGCTTTGTTGAGTTTAAGGTCTTGATCAGTGCTTTAAAAACCTTTAATATCGGGGACATCCGCCTGGAAATTCCTATGGAAAAAGAAGCGGCAAAATATATGATGGGGCTTGGTTTAAAAGGTGGTTTTCGACCGGCGTCGTACCAATGGAAATGGGATGTTAAAAAGAACCAGGATTCCGCCTGGATCGGTGATGTAAACGCAGGTTTGCAATTTAATCTCAGGGGCGCCAACTATTCCCGGCCTTTGAATACCAATTTTTACCATTCCAAGCCCCTTAACATGCCGGTTTCCTGGTACAATAACGGCAAAGGCGGCATTGATATCAGGGAGCGGGATGAAAATACCCTCTTAATCAATTGTTACAGCGGCGAACGAATCCTCCGGCCCGGTGATACCCTGCATTTTTATTTTAACTTGCTATTGACCCCTTTTAAGCCCCTTGATACGAACACCCAGTGGAATACCCGGTTTTATCACCGGTTTGAACCCGTGGATGAGATCAAAGCCAAAGGAGCCAATACCATCAATGTTCATCATGCCACAGACATCAACCCGTTTATCAACTACCCCTTTTTGCGGCCGGAGAAGATGAAGGCCTATATCGATGAAGCCCGGCGGAAAGGCTTAAAAGTGAAAATCTACAATACGATACGGGAACTTTCCAACCGGGCTCCTGAAATTTTCGCTTTGCGGAGTCTAGGCAGTGAAGTGATTAGTGAAGGTCCTGGCGGGGGGTATTCATGGCTCCGGGAACATATCGGTTCCCATTATATTGCCGGGTGGTTCGTGCCCAGGTACAAAGACGCCGCAATAATCAACAGCGGCATGTCCCGGTGGCACAATTATTATCTTGAAGGAATCAACCGGTTAGTGAAAAACGTTGGTATCGATGGTCTTTATATTGATGACCTGGCTTTTGACCGCACCACTATGAAGCGACTGCGGAAAATCCTGGACCGCGGCCGCAAAGGCGCTCTTATTGACCTCCATTCCGCCAATCAATATAATCCCCGCGACGGGTTTGCCAACAGCGCCAACCTCTACCTGGAACATTTCCCCTATATCAACCGCCTCTGGTTTGGTGAGTATTTTGATTATAATTCAGCCCCGGATTTCTGGCTCATCGAGGTCTCGGGAATTCCCTTCGGGCTAATGGGTGAGATGCTGCAAGACGGCGGCAATCCCTGGCGCGGTATGGTGTACGGCATGACCAGCCGGATGCCCTGGGCAGGAGACCCCAGCCCGACCTGGAAAGCCTGGGATGATTTCGGCATACAAGATAGCCACATGGTAGGCTATTGGAGCCCCAATTGCCCGGTTAAAACCAACCACCGCCATATCCTGGCTACTGCTTATATTAAAAAAGGCAAAAAAACCATGGTGGCTGTTGCCAGTTGGGCCAAAAATACAGTAAAATGCCGACTCTCTATCGATTGGAAAACAATAGGACTCAATCCCAATAAAACGAGGTTGACAGCCCCGGCTATTAAGGATTTTCAACCGGCTGCCACTTTTAAACCCACAGGGGAAATCCCGATTGAACCAGGTAAAGGATGGTTAATTATTATCGAGAAGTCAGAATGACCAAAACCACACACCCTCCATATACGGGCAAAGAAAACAAAAATCCTTCTCCTCACCTTTCTTTTTTTTTCCCCGGAATAGGTCCAGGCGAAGCTCCGAATAATTAGCCAGTACTTCCGGGTACCGGGTGTTATGATTGACAATAAAATCAGTCAATAGTCCGAAATCGTAATCCTGGTATTGCGGGTGATTTTCCCTGGTTTTAAAATAGTCATGGAAAACATAACATCCTCAGAGTCTTCCTTCCGGTGTCAGGGCCATGCGGTCTTGTCCGGCATTGCAGCGGAATATGCCTCTTTTCATTTCTTTTGCCGTATCGGCTTCCACCAGTGTCCCAGGGGCCTGGAAATTTTTCACCGGGATAGTCTCTTTTTCCTGGTAATAGGAAAGCAAAAAATCAGATTTTGAACCATTTTTCTCTTTTCAACGGGATATTTTTATCATTAATATAAAATACACTGAAGAAAGACATGGAAATTCTGAGTATACCCAATTGACATTACGTTTTATTTGTTTTATATACATGATTGTTAGAGATAGTTTTTTTCAACAAAAAAAGGAGGTATTTTATGGATGGAAACAATCAAATTCACGAAAAGGAATTACTACGCTTGCTTGAGAACGATGAAACAGCCGATCAAGCAATAGCCACCTACTTTCAGATAGACGAGACAATGCCCTTCAAGATCACTTACGAATTAAAACCTGAAATCGAGGTTATTGCCGATGCTCAACTTGAAGGGCGCAAAATAAAAGTACCGAAGGCTATTAAAAAAATGTTTGTCAGACTTGCTAATGGAAGGGCAAGGCGAAAGCGCAGAAATCGTTATAAGAAAATCATTGAGGAACACCCGGAAAGGACCAGAATTGTATCCGAGGGAGACTCCTGGTTTCAGTATCCGGGCATCAAAGATATTATTGATCATCTTTTCAACTATTTTGCGATATTTAGCGTCGGCGCCGCCGGTGATGAACTAAGCAAGATGTTCAGGAAGAACGAGTACTTACCTGCTCTTAAAGAAGAAGGTGCAGAAATTTTACTGTTGAGCGGCGGCGGAAACGACTTAATGGGAGGACATTTCGGAGATTATCTAAAAGAGTATGCAGCCGGAAGAGAGCCTCGTGACTCTCTCAATAACGAGTTTTTCGCAAAGATTGATGATATGATGAATATATATCAAACTCTTTTTGCCTTTATTAAGCGAAAAAGGCCGGATACCAAAATTTTGTTTCACGGTTACGATTATGTAATACCCCGAAGCGAAAAAAAAGGGAAGTGGCTCGGTAGACCTATGGAAAAGAAGGGTATCACAAAAGATAAGGATAAAAAGGCTTTAATGCGCTTCATCATCGACTATTTAAACGAACGGTTAAAATCTCTTTCAGACCAGCATGGTAATGCCGTTTTTGTTGATGTTCGTGATACCGTAAGGGAGGACTACTGGCATGATGAGATTCATCCAAACGATGACGGTTTCCAACAAGTTGCCTTGAAGTTTATGAACCGCATCAATACTATTTCCTCTTAAAAGAGGAAGTTGGATTCTTCACATCCGGAACCTCTCTAATATTCATTAGACAAAATATTCGCTTCAAATACGTTGAATAAATGGGCTTCAGAGCAACTTCCCACCGGAAATCGATAAAAAATTCCTGCTGGTGCATTTAAACTCCAGGATTTTCATCGGTACCACAAAAGAGAGGGACGGTACGTGAATTTGTGAATCTTTCGGAATGGCAGCGCGGCCTATTTGCATATATTCACAAATGCACGTACCGTCCCCGAAATTTTTCTGGTTATCGTGGTTTAGGCGGAACTGCATATCTCATCTACTTCATCATCTTTACGGTCCTGAATTGAACAGATTCCCCGACAATCCTCAGAAGCCTCGATTGTTTTCTTGAGTTGAGGTTCACCATATAGGATATTTGGATGAAAACCAAAAACTTCAAGCCATGACTTAAAATCATCTGCATACGGATCGTTTGCATGCGATTTATGACCCTGATTTTTGTGTATTATTGAATGCAATTCTTGTTTGAGTTTGGTCGGCTTATCGCCGAAATAGTAAAAGCGGTCTGACAGTAATACATTCTTGCCTCCAAGGTCAGTCTCCTTATTACGCTCATCATGCACACCGGGACGTAGCTGCGGTGAATCCGAATCAGCGAAATCATAGATGCAATCTCCAACTCTTAGACGGAAATCAGAACTTTTCAAATCCGGGATTTTTCCAGGTAAGTGCTCCTGACAAAACTTGTCATAATCACTCATTGACAACACTTTCGTCACTTTCATCGCGTAGACTACGCAGTTTGAAATATAACCTATCGGTGATGTTGTAGAGCCGAATCCTACAATCCAGTCACCGATACCCGCTGTTCTACGAATCACTGGCTTGCAGATCGCCAGGCTGCACATACCCCAATATGGGTTAGGAGCAGCACCATCGTCATAACGAAGACAGTAAGTGTATAATTTCATATGTCACCCCCTTCCCTTTTTTGCGTTTCTTGTGATACTAAAATAATATTTAGTTTTTTAACTTTTCAACGATCGTCCCGAAAAGTTCCTATTATTCAGTAAAATATTCCGGACAAATTTTAATTTCAAATTGGAATTCTTTAGAGGGGATATTATAAGCAAAACCCTCTTCTGCTTTTTCCCATTTACCAAATGGTGCAAAATCTACCCGGCCGGCATTAAACATGTAAATCGTATCAGGTGACTCTGTACAAGATGCAAAAATCCTTATTGCGTCTGGCTTATAATGGTTGAATTTACTTATTGCGCAATGCTTAATATTAAACTTTAGTTCGTCTTCTGACAACCCAGGTGGGACTTCAATCTTGACAGATAATCTTCTAATGACTGAAAAATTATACCATTCCTCATTCTTCTCTTTATAACTTGGCTTATAATCATCATTGGGTAACGGTAAGTCTTCTAGAAGTGTCCTTTTTCTATTATCCTTAACTAGTTGAAATGCCTTAGCTAAAGATCCCTTACTATCATTTTTAATTTTTTTAAAATTCTTTTCAAATTCGGTAGGTCTCTTTATCCCTCTAGATTTTTCGAATAAAATCAATTTCTTCACACAAGTTTTAATTAATTCAGAAATGTGATTCATGTCATAACGTAAATACATTATATTTGAAGGTAAACCATAAATTTTTGCATTATCTAATCTAATAGGAATAAATCTATTTTCTTGGTCGCGATCTAATATTATATCCCATTCAAACCGTGTCCATAATTTTTTCTTATAAAATTCAGATATTAGCACAATTACTTGTTTAGCTTCACTAAATAATTTTTCAAAAAAATCCTCACCATCTAATCCAATTAATTTTTCTTTTTCGTTTGGAGCAAAAAATACATTAAAGTCCTGTGAGAATTCTTTAAGACTGTTAGCAATTTTCTGTGCTTTATCAATATCCTCTCCCGCATAGGATATTGCAAAATCATATGTGAAATTATCATCTAACATTTTCATTTAATTAATTTTCCTGACTCCTTTCAAACCTTTCTTAAAGTCCTAATATCATTAATGTTACTTATTTCCATACTTATATCAAATGGAAGCGAACATTTTTCAAAATAAATTTATGAATTGAGTCACTTCAACGAAATTCTTTAATCAAATAAACTCATTTGCCGTGTCTGTTCTTCTGTATCATTATCTGACCATCCTGATGGTTTCGGTATCTTGTACTGGTTCAGCGTGAAATGGAAAAATCGTTTACAAGTTTTAGTTATTAGCTTGCCTGCGGCAAGGGTGCGTTTTCTTAAGGCATTGGGGCAGTTCCGGTTATTCGTATAAAGTGAGTAATAAAAGTGGGAGGGGAGTTTATAAGCTCCCCGGAACGTATAACCGGCACAGCCCAACCGGTCATCCCTGGCGGGTTGCTCGCCAGCAGAGCCCGCTTCCGTTTCACCGGCTGTGGATATTATGGCTGATGTGACCATTTTTGTCAATGGTGCACATTTTTCAAGACTCATGCTGCCTCACGTCTTATTCTTCTCTGCTCACGAGCAGCAGCAATCTTTCTCTCACGCTCAGCCAGAATCTGTTCTGCTCGACCTTCAAGTTTATCTTTTGGAGTGATGTAGCCAATAGCGCTGTGTAAACGAACATTATTGTAGTGTTCTACAAATTCTGTAACCACTGCTCTGGCCTCTTCCAGGGA
>JAGLQA010000229.1 GCA_023137075.1 Candidatus Aminicenantota bacterium | reverse complement strand
ACCTGACCCCTTAGTGCACCATGCTCGATTTTTTCGGGATAAGACCCAAAGGAAAAAAAAGAAGGAGGATATAATGTATCTGAAAAAAATAGCTGCTTTTTTATGCCTGACACTCTTTGTTTTATGCTGCCAAAATAATTCCAATAAGATTAACATCGACGGATTAACTGCCGAACTTCAAGCCAAACTGGACGAATTAACCGAACATAAAGATATCCCCGGGGCAACTCTAGCCGTTGTACTACCGGACGAAAGAACAATATCTATTGCTTCGGGCACGGCAGATATCGGAAAAAAAAGGAAAATGGTCCCCGGAGACCGGATGTTTTCCGGCAGTATCGGCAAAACCTATTTGGTTCCGATTATACTGCAATTGGAAAAAGAAAATAAACTCAAAATCCATGACCCGGTAAAAAAGTATTTCAAAGGTGAAGAGTGGTATTCCCAATTACCCAATAGAAAAGACTTGACCCTGCGCATGCTTTTAAATCATACCGGGGGAATTCCCGAATACGTAGGCAAAGCAGCCTTATGGGAGGATATAAAAAAATTCCCCGATAAAACCTGGGAACCTATCGAGCGTTTAAAGCATATCCTGGGAGATAAACCCGTTAATGCAGCAGGTAAGGGCTGGAACTATGCCGATACCAATTACATCATTTTGGGAATGATCATTGAAAAAATCACCGGGAATACCTATTACGATGAACTGGATAAAAGAGTTTTAAAGCCCTTAAAACTTCATAATACGACCCCCTCCGATAAAAGAGAACTAAAAGGACTAATCCCGGGTTATTCCAGGCTCGGTGCACCGTTTTATATCTCCGGGAAAGTTCTCACCGAGGATGGGAAATATATATTTAATCCCCAACTGGAGTGGACCGGGGGTGGTTTGGTTACCAATTCGCTGGAATTGGCCTTGTGGGCCAAATGGTTGTATGAAGGAAAAATCCTTCCCGGAAAAGCACTGGAAAAGATGCTGACCGGCGTAAAAGCCGGTGAAGGTTTCGATTATGGCCTCGGTGTATTCATCTGGAATTCCGATTTTGGTATTAGTTATGGTCACAGTGGATTTGTACCGGGCTATAATTCGGTGATGGAGTATGTATCGGGGCATAAATTTTCCGCTGCGTTACAGTTTAATTGCGATAATGTTTCCGAAGTGTTAAAGAAGAGCAGCCATGACAATACCGCCGAGTTTATAAAAATTGTCATTAAATTTTTATAAATCACGAATGTAACCATAAGGGGTCAGGTTTCCACGGAGGAACAAAAGATAAAGATGATTGAAAGTATTAAAAATCAACTATGGGATGTATTAAAAGAAAAAAAAGTATCTCTTGTGATGATTTACACTAAAAATGGCAATATTCTCTGGCATGAGGGAAGAAAAATAAAAGGCAAGTCAATCGCTGAAGGTACCGGCTTCTCAAAAACATTTATAAGAAAAACCCTTAACGCCGATAAAGAAAAAAGTAAAGCCGGTGCCATCAAAGAAAAAAATGTTTTGGTGAACATTTCCTATGGGGATTTACCTAAATCAGCCATAGATCTGCATATTAAAAGCTTACTCATCTTTCCCATAAATGAGAACTTTTTTCTCTATATCGATAGTGGGACCAAAGAGTTTTTTAGCGATATAGACTTCGAAGTGTTTAACGTGCTGGGAAAACTACTGGGAGAGAACATCCGACGGATCAGTAAAAGTGAAACCGGTACCGGGGGAATTACCGGAAGCAGTGAAGCTATCTCCAGGATAAAGGATCTTGTAATAAAATTTTCAGTGGAAGATGATTCTGTTCTATTATTGGGTGAAACCGGGGTGGGTAAAACTCACATTGCCGAGTTGATTCACCACTATTCCGGGAGGAAAGGAAAATTTGTCACTGCCGACACCACCACCATCAATGAAAATCTATTTGAAAGCGAGGTATTCGGCCATAAAAAGGGTTCCTTTACCGGTGCTGATGCCGATAAGAAAGGCCTGATCGATGAAGCAAAGGAGGGCACTCTCTTTTTTGATGAAATCGCTGAAGTACCGGTCTCTTTCCAGGCAAAATTGCTGCGGCTTATCGAAAATAAAAAATACCGGGTGGTGGGAGAAACCTGTGAAAAAAAAGCCGATGTGCGAATTGTGGCTGCCACCAACAAGGATTTACCAGGGGCCATCGAAAGAAAAGAGTTCAGGCCTGACCTGTATTTCCGGTTAAATGTCCTGGAGATCAAAATCCCACCGCTGCGGCAGCGAAAAAAAGATATCAAAACATTGATAATGGAGAAACGGAAATATTTGAAGGGAAAAAAGATCGGGGAAGGATTCTGGGAAGTGATGCTCAATTATGGCTGGCCCGGGAATTTAAGGGAATTGTTTACTGTATTGAAACGGGCGGGAATTTTATGGGATTCCCCCATTACCGGCAAAAAAATCCGGGAAATCATCGATGAAAACATGTCCGGGGAGGCAGCCATAAAAAGTAATCATGAAATCGAACGAATCCGAGTAGAGCTAAAAGCCGGCATAAGCTTTTGGGATGTGATAAAAAAACCCTTTTTACAGAGAGACTTAAACCGATCTGAAGTGAAACGTATTATTGCAGAATCACTGCTGGAATGCGGTGGGAAATACGCGGATACACTACCTTATTTTAATATTGACCGATCGGAATACAAAAGATTTATGAAATTTCTCCACAAAAACAAACTGCAATGATTTCGCCAGGTGGTTATTAGACGTTTTCCCTACTAATGTTTAAACGAATCTCATCCAGTTTTTCCACCACTGCGCCGATGGTGGGTCTTCGTGGGGTATGCTTGGCCAGCATTTGCATTATTAAACGGTTCAATTCAGGCGGGATGCCGGGGGTAAACATGTGAGGCTGGATTGGGGAGGTGTCCAGTATCTGGCGCATGATATCGGTGGAGCTTTCTCCATGAAAGGTTTTTTTGCCGGTTACCATCTCATACATAATCGCCCCCAGGGAATAGATGTCCCCGGGAGCGGAGAATTCGTCCCCGGATAACTGCTCCGGCGGTATATAATTAATGGTGCCGATGACTATCCCGCTTTCGGTTATTGTGGTTTCAAACTTCATTTTGGCAAGGCCGAAATCCAGGAGTTTTACGAAATCGGGGCGGTTGTTTTTTTGAATCACCATGATATTGGCGGGTTTTAAATCCCGGTGAACGATATTTTCGCCGTGGATTTTTATAAGTGCACCGGCAATTTGAAGCGAGATATGAAGGCATTCTTTCACTTGAATTTTGCCTTGCTCCCTTATCCTGGCATCGAGGGTTTGTCCTTCCAACAATTCCATGGCAATGAAAAGGCGCTGCTTTTGCTGTCCTCTTTCGATGATTTTAATAATATTGGGGTGATTTAATTTATCGATAATTTTTGCTTCCCGTTCGAATCGCCTGCGGTTGCTTTCCTCTCCGAATAATTCTTCCCTTAATATTTTAATGGCGATTTTTTTGGATTTGTCCCGGATACTGTGAGCTTTGTATATGTTTCCCATACCTCCGGAGCCGATTTTATCCAGGAGGCGGTACTGACCGATGAATTTTTGTTTTTTCCAGAAAGAAAATAGATAGAGGTATTTCTTGAAAAGCAAAACCAGGATAATGATTACCAGGATAAAACCAAAAATAAAAGCATTCCTGGTCACCCTTTCTTTGCTTAATTGGAGTTTTTGAATTTGGTTATTTTTCTCTAATATCTCGATTCTCTTTTCTTTTTCTAAGGTATTATACCTGGTTTCCATCTCTGTGATTAGTTTGTTCTTTTCCTCATTATAAATTTCTTGATACACTTCAAAAGCCAATCGATGGTATTCCAGCGCTTTTTTGTAATCTCCTCTCCCGGCATATACTTCCGATAAATTATAAGAGGCACTCCAGGTTAATTCTTTTAAGTTAAACTCTTTGGCAACTTTTAAAGCTTTTTGTAGGTATATTAATGCCGGATTGTACTTTTTTTGCATGGAATAAAATTCTCCAAGATTTATTGATGTTCTAATGATTTGAATTCTCAAATCTAATTCGGATGCCATATTAAATGATCTTTTCAAATATTCTTCAGACTTCTTATAATCCTTTAGAAGTGCATAAGTAGTTCCCAGGTTCATCCATGTATTAGCCAATCCTGCTTTATCTGCCAATTCTGCATACATTTTCGCCGCTTTCAAATAGTAACTCACTGCCTGATCATGTTTTTCAAATTTGTTATAAACCATGGCAATGTTGTTGAAACAGTCGGCAATTCCTCTTTTGTCTTCAAATTCTTTATCTATTTGCAGTGTTTTTTTGAAGTATTCCAGGGCTTTATCGTCATTTCCTCGAAAAAAATGAATAACTCCAATATTATTTAAATTATTTTTTATTCCTTTTTTGTATTCTATTTCTTCGCTCATTTTCAACGACTTGAGAAAATTATCTAAAGCTCTGTCATATTGGGACAGATTCAAATAAATGCTGGCAATTGATGTCAAAGAGTCAGCAATATTTTTTTTGTCTCCTATCTTTTCAAAGATTTTTAATGCCTTTCGACTATTCTTAAAGGAATTTTCATTATCACCCAACTCCAAGTTCCCCATGCCCATATTTTTTAAGGCAATTCCCTCCCCTTGTTGATGATTCATTTCCCTGGAAAGTTGTATTGCCTCCTCGCTGTATTCTATGCACTTATTGGGGTATTGCTCATAAATAGAGTAAGCCAATCGATTTAAAATTTCGATTTTTTCTTTCCCGGAAGTACTTTTTAATATTTTTTCCAGGTCTTGCTGTTTTTGGTCGATGGTTTTCTCTGCCAATACAGGCAAGGAAACAAGGTAAACAATCGCCAGTATCCATATTCTTCTTTTCATTTTATAACACCCTTTAGTTCTCAAATGGTTGTGGGGAATAATTTTAACCGAAATCCACGGATATTTCAACCGGTATGTCTGGCCCAAATCCACCGCCTAAATTCCATGATCTTGTTATGATGGGCAACCGCATGGGATTGCCCCTACATTTTTTGTTCAGGTTTTGTAGGGGTAAGGCTTGCCCTTACCCTTTATTGATCGTATCTATTACCAAATTACTGTATTTAGGCGGTGGATTTGGGCTGGATAGTACGGCTGTTTTTGTATGCCGGACTTTGGTTTGGCATGTTGCCCCCCTATAGGGAGACAGTCTCCTTATAGGGAGACAAGTTGAAAACAGTGATTGATAAATGCTTTTCGAGTAAAAAAATAATTTCATAATGGATTTGTTTCTCCATAGGGAGACTTTTGCATGGCGGATTTGATGAAAGAATGCTTCGGAAACATTATACAGCGTGGTTTTTGGGATGTTGGCATCATTATTGCTAATTATTTTGAGGTTTGATTGAGAAAAAAAGTTGATCAAATCAAAAATGAAAACAAAATAATTCACTAAAGGAGTAATTAACATGAAGCAAAAAAGAACAAACAAACTGCGGTTAACGAAAGCAACTGTCGACAATTTGTCCGACGCTGAAATGGCGAAAAACATGGGGGGGCTAGTCTCGGATAATACCTTGTGTGACATATGTCCTTCACAAGTAATTAACACACAATGCAACTGCCCCAGTGTCCATGACAAATCTTTCTGTTTCTGTTGGTAGAAATTAGACCTATTAAGCCCCCTTCGCCCTGGCGCGGGGGGCTCTATTTGACCTGGACAGCCTGGGCCAGAGCTTCAAGTCGCAAGCCCCCTTTTTAAACTCCCTATATTAATGTATTTCCAGAATTGCGGAAAAATATTCTGCCAGAGAGGAAAAGAGGCTCGGTGCATTACTGTAAGCGCTAATTAAACCCCACCCCCAAAATTCCGGATTGGATTTTTTCTAAATGATTATTAATAAAAATGGGTCTATAAA
>JAGLQA010000228.1 GCA_023137075.1 Candidatus Aminicenantota bacterium | reverse complement strand
AAACGACCAAAGGCGAAGAGATTTTCAAGAAGTACGGCCTCGACGGCATGGAAGTCACGGATGAGGTATTCGAGTCGGAAGCGTCCATCGTATTCGATGAAGCCGAGAACCGGGTGCATACCATCAAAGCGGTCATGGTCGCCACCCTGGGCCAATAGTGCGCGGCGAGTGGTGCCCGCAGCAAAAAAAGTGCCCACAGATTCAAAAGTTTGCCCCCCGGCAGGATTGCCGAAGGCAAGTCGTCAATTGAATCGTGACGAGACAGTAGTGAACAAGCGGACTTGATTTATCAAGCCCCCGGTAAATACCCGGTACAGGTCGAATGGATATAGAAAAAATAGGTTTCCTTCGCCGATATTTCAAAGAATATGTCTGCGGTTATTATGGCGATGATTCTTATGTTAACAAAAACGTCAAAATAAAAGAAGAGCATACGTTCAGGGTATGCAGCCATATTATTCGTATTGCGGAATCGTTAAGCTTAGAGCAGGAGGATGTTTATATTGCGGAAGCAGCCGCCCTGTTTCATGACATCGGCAGGTTCGAGCAATTCAGGAGATACCAAACCTTTAATGACAGTAAGTCGAAGAATCACGCGGAATTGGGTGTGGAGGTATTAGAGCAAGGAGACTGGCTGGCCAACCTGAAAGCCGCCGAACGGGAAATCATCTTGAAAGCGGTGAAATTCCACAATGCCAGAGATTTACCCGCCGGGGAAAGCGAAGCGGTCATCTTTTTTTTAAAACTTTTAAAGGATGCGGATAAGCTCGATATTTTAGAGGTGCTGACGAATTATTATTCTTCTGACGAGTATGGCTCAAACCCGGCGCTTGAGCTTGATTTACCAAGTGCGAAGACCCTTTCCGAAGCCGTGGTGAAGGAGATAATGGAAAGTAAACCGGTAAACGCCCAACATGTAAAGAGTCCCGAGGATTTCAGAATTTTGCAACTGAGCTGGGTTTTTGACATAAATTTTGGTTTTGCCCTCAGGTACATTAACGAGCATCGCTTTGTCGATAAAATACTGACTGCCTTTTCCAATGCTCAAATACCGGGGATCGAAAAGATTCGACGCCATGTGAAATCCCATTTAAGTTCGAAGATACCCTGAGATTGGCTTAATCATAAACTGCCGTTCAATTCGGAACAAAAAAATTCTTTCTCAGCTTCTAAAACCTGGCAACATAATTTCAGAAATTTAAATTTTGTGTTGAAAAAATGATGTTTTTCATATAGAATATATATGTGAGAATTTATAATTGAAGGTAGAAAAAAAATGACTTCTTTAAACATATCTGAAATAAAGCAGCGATTCCCGGATTTCCTACGTAGAGTTGAGTCCGGTGAAGAGATCATTCTCGAAAAATCGGGGAAAGCGATTGCCAGAGTTGTACCGATAAAGGAAAAGAGAAAAAGAAGAAAATTAGGGCAAGAGAGAGGGAAGATATGGATGAGTGAAGATTTCAATGAGCCACTGCCGCGGAAGAAAAAAAGAGACAGGTAATTTATTGTCCTTCCCAAGATTTTTGTAATTGTAAATTATTTTCCTGTCCCCAGAAATTTTCAGTTGGAATTGGAAATTTCCTCAACAAGTGTTAGTATAATAAATTAAAAACTGGAGGTTCCGAGGTTCCGGGAATTTTTTTTTATT